>JBEKOI010000140.1:0-15237 GCA_049521915.1 Acidimicrobiales bacterium
AAGCCCAGGAAGTAGAGGGGAATGGCGACGATCCCCGCCGCCGACCACAAGATGACCGCACGCCGCGTCTGCCCCCGTGACGCAAGGAGAATGAGACCAACCGGCCAGACCAGTAGACCCTGTAGCGAGGAGTAGGAGGCCACAAAGCCCAGGGCAATGGCCAGCCCCATCTGGAGCATCGACGGTCGCAAGTGACGGAGGAGTACCAGGGCTCCCACTACCGCAACGAGCGCGACGGACCATGCGATCTGAAACGCCCACAGCGTGTTCTGATACTGGGCCAGCGTCAGGACGACGAAGGGCACCGGGATCCACCAACCGGGGCTGCGCAGTATGTCGTCCCAAAAGACGCGCACGATGAGCAGCAGGGTGACGAGCATGAAGGCCGCCGACACATAGAAGAACGCGAAGTCGTTCCAGTTCGTGGCGTTGATCAACGCGGCGGCGAGGATGGTCGGAAAGAAGATCCGATCCTCGTTGTGCTGAACCCAAAACGAATTTATCGTCAGATGGGACGCATGCAGAAGCGGTGCCCACGACCATTCATCCCAGAAGACCACGTTCACGCCGTATCGGGCAATGTAAAAGCAATAGCCGGCCGTGGCAACGATCACAGAGGCTGCGAACGCGCCGAGCCAGAACCGATGGCTCTGAACCCGGACGACCATCGGCTTAGTATCCCACTTTCGGGCGTCGCCGAGCCTGCAAATCGCCCCATGGCAATTCAATGTCCCCCTCGTCACAATTCAAGGTCCGCCTCATCGCATGCCGCGCCTTGGGACCTGGCATTGACCGACTCTGCTGACGACCGGTCCTGGCCGAGGCTGATACCATCTTCCACGCAGCCCAGTAACAAGACTCACTGGCGAGTTGTGGTCCGTCGGATAGTCGTGCCACCCGGGCGGAGGGCGTTGTGACAATCACCGAGGACGTGGCGCAACCGTCAGCCGAGTCAACCGGGCGTAAGCGCATGTGGGTCGTCATTGCAGCTGTCATTCCGGTTGGTCTGTACCTGCTCTATGTCTTTCATTACTCGGTCAACGTTCCGTACGCGGACGACTGGTACATCATCCCCCTTGCCGATTCGGCCCTTCACGGGCACCTTGGCATGAGCGAGCTCTGGAACCAGGCTGGCGACACCCGCCTGTTTGTTCCCAAACTCATCTTCGTAGCCTTCGCCTTTGTCGACAGATTGAACATGAAGTCCATTCAGTTGTTCAGCGCCCTCCTCTTCGCGGCCAGCTATGTCTTGTTGCTCTCTCTTCTTCGGTCGTACCTGGGCAGAAGGCTCACGTTTGTGCCCGTCTTCGTGGTCGGCATCGTGTGGTTCAGCTTGGAGGACGTCCAAAACGCTCTTTGGGCTTATCAGCTGGCGTGGTACCTGACCGTGTTCTTCTTTGTCACAATGTTGTACTTCCTGCTCATCCCTCGCCATCACCGGACCGTCTTCTTCGGGCTCGGGATGTTGGCGGCGGTGGCGGGGTCGTATTCGATCGTGCAAGGGTTTCTCCTGTGGCCTGTCGGCCTGATCTGTCTGCTCTGGGTCACCCCGTGGGGGCGTCGGGCGTACTACGAGGCTGCCACCTGGGTCGCGGCCGCCGTGGTCACGACGGCGATCTATCTGCCCGGCTTCAATGCGACCTCCAACGCTGCGTGCTTTCCTCACACGTCGAGTTGTTCGCTGAGCTTCGCCCTCTCGCACCCCGACCTGTTGTTCAGGTGGTTCCTACTGTTGATCGGGAACCTCATTCCGGCACCGTGGATTCAGCTTCACTCAGCTCCCGGTGCACACCAGTTGTTGGGTGCGGTGATCTTGGTCGTAGCGGTCTTTGTGGTGGTTCGGTCATGGCGCGAGCGGCAAGGGCATGCGACCCCGCTCCCGCTGCTCTTGATCGTCTTCGGAGTGCTCTTCGACCTCACCATCGCCATTGGCCGCGTGGGAGAGGGCCCTGCTGCTGCCTTGCAAAACCGCTTCACGATGCCCAATCTGATACTCCTCGTCGGTATCGTCGTCTATGCCCTTGGACACCTTCCGACGTTGCGGGTGCCAACGCCGACTGACTGGAAGGGGCGGCTCAAGATCGCGGGTCTCGTGACATTGGGTGTATTCCTCGTGGTTCAGAGCGTGGTGGCGACGGACTTCGGTATCACCAACGCGAGAGCTACCCGCCAAACACACGAGACGGATGCTCGGATCGTGGTCAACGTCGATCGGATTCCGAGTGCGAAACAAGCGTGCGAGCTTGCTCTTGCCGTGTGGCCCCCGAAGAGTCTCTCGTCGGTGATTGCGTCCTTTGACTGGGTGCGTCGCGAGAGCGCGCTCGATCGGTTGAGCGTCTTCCAACCCGGTCCCGAAAGCGTCTTCAGGGCCGAAGGGCCACCGAACCAACAGGAGATCGACGCCGCCGGGTACTTGATCGGCGCCGAGGGGCAACCGTGTTCCTGAGCGCTGTCGCTTGTACCGAAGGTGGTTCGTTTGACCCGGGACGGCATGCAACGCCACACTTGCCCGGTGAGTGTGGCCCGGCGTTTCATCGATGCGAACGTCCGGGCGTCCCGGGCGTCGGCGGTCAGATGGGGATTTTCGTCCGACAAGCCTCTGTGGGCCGCCTTCATGGAGCGAACCCGCCGGGCGATCGGGGACCTCGACCCGGGCGCGACGGTCTTGGACCTTGGGGCCGGACGTCGCTCCGCCTACGCCGGTTACATCGAACCCGGCTCTGGTGTGCGGCTTGTGGCCGTCGACATCTCGCCGGAGGAGTTGGCCGCCAACACTGACGTCTCCGAAACCCGGGTGGCCGATGTGTCCAAGGATCTGCCCTTCGATGACGGGTCGGTCGATCTCGTCCTGTCACGGGCACTGCTCGAACACGTCGACGGCGTTCCCCAGGCGGTGAGAAACATGCGGCGCGTTCTCAAACCAGGTGGTCAGGCCATCCACCTGGTCCCATGCCGGTATTCGCTGTTCGGCACGGCTGCCAGGGCGCTCCCGCTTGGCCCCAGCCTCACTCTTCTCCACGCGCTGGACCCGGACACCAAGGGAAAGGTCGAGTTTCCGACCGTCTACGACCACTGTTACCCGAGCGCATTGCGGCAGGTGTTCAGGGAGGCCGGATTCCGGGAGGTCGACCTGACCATCTGTTGGGGACAGCCCGGCTATTTCGAGTTCTTCCTTCCGGTGTTCCTTCTGACCTCACTGTACGAGCGATTCGTGGAACGACGGGTCGTGGAGGATGCCGCCTCGTACGTCATCGTGCACGCGTGGGCGTGAGCCGCGAACGCAGGAGAATCCATACCCCGTTGCCGCACTTCTGATCGGGGCCGGTCGGGACCATGGATCAGCCCGGTCGGGGCAGCTCCCTCAGTGGGGCTTCCAGGCGTCCGGGTCGGTGGTCAGCTTGAGGACCGACTTGGGAAGATCGCCGCTGGTGATGTCGGCGATGGTGACCTGCTCGAGGACCGACCTCAGGCTGGCCCGCACGGCCACCCACACGGACTGCAGGTGCTCGGCCGAGCCCTCGTAACTGGCCGCCTCCGGCCTGAGGCCGCGGACCTCGGCCAGGGGCCCGTCGAGAGGGCGGATGACGTCGGCCACCGTGATCGACGCGGCCGGCCGCGACAGCCGGTAGCCGCCGTCCGCCCCTCGCTGGCTGAGGAGGAGGCCGGCCCGCCGCATGTCGTTGAGGATGCTCTCGAGGAACTTGGCCGGCAGATTCTGTGAGCTGGCCAGGGATTCCGCCGTGACCGGACGGTCGCCGGCATCGGCCAGTGTGCACAGGGCCCGCACCGCGTAGTCGACTTTGGCGGAGATGTACACGGGTCGATTCTGTCAGAGGTTTTGCGCCCCGTGGCGGAGCGTCGTCCTACGGGTGGGCCGGGTCCGACAGCCCGTAGCGCCGGAGCACGGTGCGGTTGATCCCGGTGAAGGCGTAATCCACCACGATCCCGATGAAGACGATCACGATCATCAAGGCCACCACGACGCCGTAATCGGCCTGGGTATCGGCGTTGACGATGTGGCCCCCGAGGCTCAGGGGGGTCACCAGGATGAGGAACTCGCCGGCCATCAGCGCGTGCCAGGCGAAGGCCCAACCCTGCTTCAGGCCGCCGAGCACGCTCGGAAAGGCCGCGGGCAGCACCACGTGGCGTTCGAGGGCCAGTCCGCGTGCACCGAGGATCCGTCCGGCCCGCACCAGGGCCGGCGGCACCTGGTCGATGCCGCTGATGAAGCCGTTGGCCACCGCCGGTGCCGCGCCGAGCACCATCATCAAGATGATGGCCTTCCAGTCGACGCCGAAGACCATGACGCCGAGCGGGTACCAGAGCACCGAGGGCATGGTCTGCATGCCGGTGATCAGCGATCCGACGCCGGCCCGCAGGACGCGCAGCCGGGCCACGGCCGTCCCCGCGACGCCGCCGATGACGATGACCAGCGCGTACCCGATGACGGCCTGCTGCGCGGTGGCCCAGCACGCCTGCCAGAAGGAGCTGGTGCCGAGCAGCTCCCACAGCTGGCGGGCGGCGGTGGCCGGTGACACCAGGATGTACGGCTTCCAGCGGACCCAGACGGCCACCTGCCAGACCAGCAGGATGAGGCCGAAGGCGATGAGCTTGGGCCACGTGGCCCGCCACAGGCGCTCGGACAGGCGGGCCCGGGTCGAGCGGCCCGCCCCCTCCAGGGCATCGAGCCCGGCCATGGCCCGGTCCAGCGACGGTGCTGCCGGGGTGACGGCCGCGGCGCCGGCGGGCCCGGTGTCGGCGGCGGCGGGCCGCTCCGAGGTCGGTTGTTCAACCGCCATGTGCGCCCACCTCGGCTCGGAGCTGGTCGGTGACGGAGGCGGCCAGGCCGGCGATCTCGACGGAGTCGATGCGCCGGGGCCGGGCCAGCGCCACCGGGAAGGTGGCCGCCACCCGACCGGGGCGGCTGGTCAGAAGCACGATCCGGTCACCCAGCCGGGCCGCCTCACGGACGTTGTGGGTCACGAAGAGCACGGTGAAGCCGCGGTCCGTCCACAGCGACTCGAGCTCGTCGTGCAGGAGATCCCGGGTGATGGCATCGAGGGCGCCGAAGGGCTCGTCCATGAGCAGCAGGCCGGCCTCCTGGGCCAGGGCTCGGGCCAGCGCCGCACGTTGCGAAGCCGGCCAGGTGGACCCGCTCGAGGAGGTCCTCGGCCACGGCCCGGCGCTCGGCCCGGCCCACGCCCCGGAGCCTCAGCGGCAGCTCGACGTTGGCGGCCACGGTGAGCCACGGGAAGAGCGCCGAGTCCTGGAAGAGCATGGCGGTGGCCGTGCCCCCGGTCGGGCCGGTCGTCGGATCGCCGGCTGGTCCGTTGCCCCCGCCTCCGGGCACGGTGATGTCCACCGTGCCCACCGTGGGCCGGTCGAGTCCGGCGATGAGGTTGAGCAGGGTCGTCTTCCCGCATCCGGAGGCACCCACAAGGCAGACGAACTCGCCGGGGGCCACGCTCAGCGCGATGTCGGACAGGGCGACCACCGCCGTCGAGCCCGCGCCGTGCCGCTTGGACACGCCGGCCAGGGTCACCGCCGGTGCCCGGGGGTTGACCCGCACGGTGGACGCCAGGGGCGCGGTCACGACGTCAACGCGGGCTTCCCCTCGGCCGTCAGGATCCTGTTGACGGGCCCGAGATCGAAGATGCCGCTGATGTTGGAGGTGGCGAATCCGGCCGCCTTGGCGTGGGCCACGTCGGTGACGATGGACGAGGCGATGGGGTCGTTGGTGAACGTCATGTCCGACCAGGCGGTGGCCAGCTCACCGGCGCTGAGTGCTTTGCCGGTCAGCGCGGCCAGGGCGGTGTTGGCTGCGGCCTGGGCCTTGGTGGGCGAGGCGTTGATGAAGGCGGTGACGGCCAACTGGCCCTTCAACAGCCCGGTCACCACGTCCGGGTGCGCGTTCATGAACGAGGTGCTGACCACCAGCACGGTGGTGGAGAACAGACCCTTGGGCCACTGGGACTTCTCGTTGACCAGGATGTGCCCGTGGCCCTTGCTCACCATCTCGGTCACCCACGGTTCGGGGACCCACGCCCCGGCGATGGTGCCGGCTTCGAACGAGGTCAGGGTCGTGGCGTTGGCCTGGGGGAGGATGTTGACCTCACCGCTGCCGCCGTTGGGACCCGGGAAGGTGAGGCCCTGCTTCCGCAGCCAGGTGCGCAGGGCGACATCCTGGGTGTTGCCGAGCTGCGGGGTGGCCAGTGTCTTGCCCTTGAGCTGTTGGGGCGAGGTGATCGAGGAGGAGACCACGAGGGCGGCTCCACCCGAGGTCGCCCCCGAGACGATCCTGATGGCCTGGCCGTGAGACTGGGTGTAGGCGGTGATGGCGGAGTTGGGCCCCATGTACGCGGCGTCCAGCGAGCCGGCCAACAACGCGGTGACCTCGGCCGGCCCGGCGTTGTAGGTGGAGGTCTGCAAGGTGACATTGCCCGGGAGGCTCTTCTTGAAGTAGCCGTCCTGGACGCCGATCAGCGCCGCGGCGTGGGTGAGGTTGGTGAGGTAGCCCAGCCGGAGCGTGACCGGGGCGCCCGAGGTGGTGGAGGTCCCGCCCCCGGCTCCCGTGGTTGTCGGGGAGCTCGAGCCCGAGCTGCAGGCCGCGGCCAGGAGTGCGATCCCGAGGACCACGGCGGCGGCGGCCGTCCGGCGACGGATGTGATCGGAATGGCGGGAGTGGTGCGAGCGCATGGGGCTCCTTCGTGTTCGTGTCGAGGCTCGGGGGCGTCCGGCGCCCGACGTGTTCGACCGAGGTATCTTTCCTATATATCTAGAAATAAACTAGGAAATAACACTACTCCACAATTTGTGCACAATTTGTTCGTATAGATCCGCCACCGTCGAAGCCGGAAACCCCCTCTACCAGGGAGTTCGTCCTCCGGGTGCCGCGGCCCGGTGGAGAGCTTCACCGGCCTGACCTGGTCTTTTCCGGCACCATGTTTTGGCACCCACCGCTCATTTGAGGAGGCGGGACAGCCGTCGATCGGCCAGCGGCTTGCCGCCGGTCTGGCAGGTGGGGCAGTACTGGAGCGACTTGGTGGCGAAGGACACCTGGCGGATGGTGTCGCCGCACACCGGGCAGGCCTCGCCGGTGCGCCCGTGGACCTGCATGGCCCGTTTCTTGTCCCCTTTGAGCTCGGCCGGCCCGAGCATGGAGGAGCGCTCGACGGCCTCGGCCAGCACACCGACCAACGCGGTGTGCAGACGGCCCACCTCGGTGGCGTCGAGGGTGGCCGTCTTCTTGTACGGCGACAGCCCGGCCCGGTGCAGGGCCTCGTCCGAGTAGGCGTTGCCCACCCCGGCGATGAGGGTCTGGGTGGTGAGCGCGGTCTTGACGGTGGCCGACGTCCCGTGGAGCAGGGCACCGAACCGCTGGACGGTGAACTCCGGATCGAGAGGGTCGATACCGAGAGCGGCCACGGGCTCGACCTCCTCCGGCGAGGCGACCACCCACAGGGCGACCCGCTTCTCGGTGCCCATCTCGGTGACGTCGAACCCGGCCCCGTCGCCCAGGCCGATCCGCAGGGCGATCGGGCTCCGCCCCGGCCGCAGCGCGGTGTCCGGCAGCTTGTCGAACCACTTGATCCACCCGCCGCGGGCCAGGTGGACGACCAGCCACAGACCGTCGCCGTCGATGCAGACGAACTTGCCCCGGCGCTGGACGCCGGTGACCACCCGGCCCACCAGTTCGTCGAGTGGGGGACGGACCGTCTTCAGGGCCGAGAACGACACCAGCCGGCATCGGTCGATGGTTTGGCCCGTCATGCGGGCGCTGAGGCCGACGGTCAGGGCTTGGACCTCGGGGAGTTCGGGCACAGGGCAATTGTGGCCTGTCTGCGCCCGTAGTATCTGGTTCGCACCTGCGCCAGGGTTGGGACCTCCCGGCTGCGTCGGGTCCGGCCGTGCGGGTTGTCCGTACCGGGCGCCGGGCGCGGCCACCGGTCCGGGCCCGACCGACCCACTCGAGAGGACGTCACCCGTTGTTCCGCCCGGTCCCTGCCGAAGCCGATTTCACCGCCCTCGAGGCCGATGGGCTGGCCCGGTGGCGCGAGCACCGTGTCTTCGAGCGCTCGGTCGAGCTGCGGGCCGGGGCCGAGCCCTGGGTCTTCTACGAAGGCCCCCCGACGGCCAACGGCCGGCCCGGACTGCACCACGTCTGGGCCCGCGTCTACAAGGACCTGTTCTGCCGCTACCGGACCATGCGGGGGTATGCGGTGCCCCGCAAGGCCGGGTGGGACACCCACGGGCTCCCCGTCGAGGTCGAGGTCGAGAAGCAGCTGGGGATCACCACCAAGCGGCAGATCGAGGAGGTGGTCGGCATCGCCGAGTTCACCCGGCTCTGCCGCCAGTCGGTCCGCAACTACGTCGACGAGTGGAAGGTCCTGACCGACCGGATCGGGTACTGGATCGACAGCGACAGCGCCTACTGGACCTTCGCCCCCGAGTACGTCGAGTCGGTCTGGTGGAACCTAAAGAACCTCTGGGACCAGGGGCTGTTGTACGAGGACATCAAGGTGGTCCCGTACTGCCCCCGGTGCGGCACCGCGTTGAGCAGCCACGAGCTGGGGCAGCCCGACGTCTACCGCGACGTGGTCGACGAGTCGGCCTACGTGCTGTTCCCGCTCATCGACGAGGGGGACGCCGCCGCCGGGCTCCGGTCGGCGCTCGGTCGCGACACCCTCCGCGGCCTGGCCCTGGTGGCGTGGACGACCACCCCGTGGACCCTGCTCTCCAACACCGGCGCCGCCGTCGGGCCCGACCTCGAGTACGCGGTGGTGGGCGATGCCATCGTGGCCGCCGACCTGGTGGCGCAGGTCTTCGGTGAGACGGCCACCGTCGACCAGCGGGTGGCCGGGCGGGATCTGGTCGGGATCCGCTACGAGCGCCCCTTCGACGACCTCACGCCGCTGCCCGGCCCAACGGCAGGGGACGGCTGGCGGGTGGTGCCCGGCGCCTTCGTCGAGGCCGACGAGGGGACCGGCATCGTGCACTTGGCCCCGGCCTTCGGCGAGGTCGACCGGCAGGCCGGCCGCGACAACGGCCTGCCCACCCTCAACCCCGTCGGCCCCGACGGCCGCTTCAACGGCGACGTGCCGTGGCTCAGCGGTCAGAGCGTGCGGGACACCAACGGCGAGATCAACGACCGGCTGGAGGCATCGGGCCGACTGTTCCGCCGCCAACCGTATGCCCACTCGTACCCGCACTGTTGGCGGTGCGACACCCCGCTCATCTACTGGGGCAAGCCCAGCTGGTATGTGCGGACCTCCGACCGCAAGGCCGACATGGTGGCCGAGAACCAGACCATCGGGTGGCATCCCGAGCACATCCGTGACGGCCGCATGGGGGAGTGGCTGGCCAACAACGTGGACTGGGCCCTGTCCCGTGACCGGTTCTGGGGGACGCCCCTCCCCGTCTGGCGGTGTGGCGAGGGCCACGTCCGCTGCGTCGGATCGCTGGTCGAGCTCTCGGAACTGGCCGGGCGCGACGTCACCGGCGTCGACCCGCATCGGCCGGATATCGACGCCGTCACCTTCGCCTGTCCCGACTGCGTCGCCCCGGGCGCCGCACCCGCGGCGGGCACCGCGGGCGAGACGGGTGACACCGAGATGCGACGGGTGGAGCCGGTGATCGACGCCTGGTTCGACTCCGGCTCCATGCCCACCGCCCAGTGGGGGTACCCGGGGGCCGAGGGATCGGCCGACCAGTTCGTCTACCCGGCCGACTTCATCTGCGAGGCCATCGACCAGACGAGGGGCTGGTTCTACTCGCTGCTGGCCGTCAACACCCTGGTGCGCGGAGCCACCCCGTACCGCAACGTGCTCTGCCTCGGCCACCTGGTGGACGCCGACGGCCGCAAGATGTCCAAGAGCGTCGGCAACGTCATCGACCCGTGGGAGATCCTCGACACGCGTGGTGCCGACCCGCTCCGGTGGTGGATGTTCTCCCAGGGCTCGCCGTGGACACCGACCAGGGTCAGCTTCGAGGCCATCGACGCATCGATGCGCGACACCTTGCTGACCTTGTGGAACACCTGGTCGTTCTTCACCACGTATGCGTCGCTCAACGGATTCGATCCCGCCGACCCGGCCATCCCGGCACCGGAGGACCGCTCGGTCCTCGACCGGTGGATGCGGTCCCGGCTTTCGGCGACGGTGGCCACGGCCACCGGGGTCCTCGACGGCTACGAGCCGTTCCCGGCCGCGGTGGCCATCGCCGAGCTGGTGGACGACGCCTCCAACTGGTACGTGCGCCGCAGCCGCCGGCGGTTCTGGCGGACCGATCCCGACGCCGACCCGGCCGACTCGCTGGGGGCCCAGGCCACCCTGCACGAGGTGCTGGTGACCGTGGCACTCCTCCTGGCCCCCCTGTGCCCGTTCCTCGCCGACCGGATGTGGCGTGAGCTCACCGATGCCGCCGACCGCGACTCGATCCACCTGGCCGATTGGCCCGAGCTTCGGCCCGAGGCCATCGATCCCGCGCTCGAGGCGGGGATGGGCCTGGCCCGCCGGCTCTCCTCACTGGGCCGGGCGGCCAGGGCGGAGGCGGGGATCAGGGTGCGCCAGCCGCTGGCCCGGGCCCTGGTCTATCTGCCTCCGGGAAGCCCGACGCCGCCGCCGGGGGTGGTCGAGGACGAGCTCAACGTGGACGTCGTGGAGGCCATCGATGAGTTGAGCGACGTCCCCCTCACCTATGAGCTCGTGCCCAACTTCAAACTGCTGGGACCCCGGCTCGGCTCCCGCGTCCAGCAGCTCCGGTCGGCTATGGGCTCGGTGGACGGCGCGGCCGCGGCCGCGGCGCTGGCCGCCGGCCAACCGGTGGTGGTCGAACTGGCCGATGGTCCCGTCGAGCTCAACGGCGACGAGGTCGAGACTCGTGTCCGGGCCCAGCCGGGCTTCGCCGTGTCCCGGGACGGGGCCGAGGTGGTGGCCCTCGATCTGACCCTCGATGACGATCTGCGCCGTCGTGGCTTGGCCCGCGAGGTCATCAGGAACGTCCAGGAGCTGCGGAAGACGGCCGGGCTCGAGGTCTCCGACTGGATCCACCTCCACCTGGTCGGCCTGGACGACCTCGAGCCTCTGTTCGAGGCCATCGGACGCGAGGTGCTAGCCCGGACGATCGCCACCACCCCTCCCGAGGGCGGTGGCGGAGGGGCGGCGTTCGAGGTCGACGAGGTCGACACCGGCACTGGCACCGACGGCGCCGACGGCGCCCACACCGAGGGCCACGGCGCCGGGCGGCGGGTCGAGATGTGGGTGGTCAAGGCATGAGCCCGGCCGACGACTACGTGCTGGCCATCGACCTCGGCACCGGTGGACCCAAGGTGGCGGTGGTGTCGACGACGGGACGGATCATGGCCCATGCCACCGAACCGGTGGCTTTGCACCTGCTGGACGGGGGAGGTGCCGAACAGGACCCCCACGAATGGTGGTCGGCCATCTGTACGGCCTCCCGTCGGGCCATCGGGGAGGCGGCCGTGCCGGCCGAGGAGATGATCGGCGTCGGCTGCACCGCCCAGTGGTCGGGCACGGTGGCGGTGGGGTCGGACGGCGCCCCCCTGATGGCCGCCGTCATCTGGATGGACTCGCGCGGGAACCAGGCCATCCGCAAGGTGGCCGGGGGAGCGGTCAACGTGCTCGGCTACGACCCGCGCAAGATCCTCCGGTGGGTACAGGTCACCGGCGGGGCACCGGGGCTGTCCGGGAAGGACCCGGTCTCCCACATCCTGTTCATCCGGGACACCTTTCCCGACGTCTACGAGCGGACCACCACCTTCTTGGAACCGGTCGACTACCTCAACCTCAAGTTGACCGGGCGCACCTGCGCCTCCTTCGACTCCATCGCCGCCCACTGGGTCACCGACAACCGGGAGATCGACCGGGTGGCCTACGACAGCCGCCTGCTCGAGATGACCGGACTGGAGCGGTCCAAGCTCCCCGACCTGGTCCCGCCGGGGACCATCGTGGGTGCCCTCACCGCCGGGGCCGCCGAGGATCTGGGCATGCCCGCCGATGTTCCGGTGGCCGCCGGCTCGGGCGACGTGCACTCGGCGGTGTTCGGGTCCGGGGCCGTCGGCGACTACGAGGCCCACCTCTACATCGGCACCTCGTCGTGGATCTCGGGTCACGTCCCGTTCAAGAGAACGGCACCGACGTCCAATGTGGCCTCCATCCCGGCCGCCCTGGCCGGCAAGTACGTGATCGTGGACGAGCACGAGACCGCCGGTGCCTGCCTCACCTTCCTCCGTGACAACCTGGGCTTCGCCGACGATTTCGAGGCCATGAACGCCATGGTGGCCACCGTCGGGCCCGGCAGCGGCCGGGTGCTGTTCACCCCGTGGCTCAACGGCGAACGGTCACCGGTCGACGACCACACCATCAGGGCCGGGTTCCACAACCTGTCCCTGTCGACCACCCGGGCCCAGATGGTCCGGGCCGTATACGAGGGGGTGGCCCTCAACTCGAGGTGGCTGCTCGAGGCCGTGGAGAAATTCACCGAACGGCGGTTCGACTCGCTGGCCTTCATCGGCGGCGGGGCCAACTCGGACCAGTGGGCCCAGATCCACGCCGACGTGCTCGGCCGGGAGATCCGCCAGGTGGCCGATCCGGTGCTGGCCAATGTCCGCGGTGCGGCGCTGATCACCCTGGTGGCGCTGGGACGGATCACCGTCGACCAGATCCCGGGCATGGTCGATATCCGGCGCACCTTCACCCCCGACCGGTCCACGGCCTCCGAGTACCAGGTGCTGTTCCACGAGTTCGTCACCCTCTACAAGCAGACCAAGGGCATCTTCAAGAGGCTGAACCGGTTCTGAGCCAAGAGGCTGAACCGGTTCTGAACGGGAGGGGCCGGCACCGGATGGGGCCGCCGTGCCCCCGCCCTCCAGCTCTCAGCTCGCCGTCCGGTCGGTGGTGGCGATGAAGAGCAGGTCGAAGGCCAAGGTGTGGAGAGCGGTCGGCGACGTCGACCAGTCGTTGTGCCGGTCGAGCCAGTGGCCCAGGGAGGGAAAGAGCTCCCTGAACCGTCGGCTGGGCAGGCCGACCACGTGGAACACCAGTGCGATGTAGTACGAGAGCAGGTAGCCCAAGGCTTCGAACGTCCCGCCGAAGACGTGCACATCGCCACGGCCGAACACGTCGGAGCCGAGTTGTGCCAACCCTTCGGCGGTGAAGCGCCAGTAGTCGTGGTCGTCGTGCCGGGGAACCGCAGACGGTACCGAGAGGATCACCGTGCCGCCGGGTTTGAGGACCCGGGCCAGCTCGCGCAGCACGGCCTGGGGGTGGGTGACATGTTCGAGGAGCTCGAGGGCGAGCACCGTGTCGACGCAGTGGTCGGCCAGCGGGATGCTGGTGGCGTCCGACGCGAAGTCGACGCTTGACAGCACCCGGAGGTCGGTGGCCATGTAGCGGGCACTGCAGGTTGCATCGAACCTCCGCACCACACCGCAGCCGACGTTGACGACCAGCGAATCGGCATCGAGACCGGCGAGGTGGTCGTTGATGAACCGGTCCCGCCGGGTGATGGCGTCATTCCTCTTGACGCCGCTGAACGCCGGGGAATGCCCGTGGGCCGACCCGTTCAACTCCTTGGACACCGGTCCACACCCCATCTCGAGCTCACCACGCGCACCGGTGGACGCCGAGCGCTGGATGAATGGTAACCGGGAGCCGCAGGGGCCACGACCGGGGATGGCCGCACGCCGGCGGCGCCGGATACCCCGCGAACGTCGGGTCAGGGGGCGAGGAGCCGCTCCCGCGCCCGGCTGGCCGCGCTGACCACCGCGTGGAGCGACGCGTCGAGGATGCTCGAGTCCATGCCCACGCCCCACCACGTCGATCCATCGGGTCCTTCCGCCTCCACATAGGCGACGGCCGATGCGCCACTGCCCGCAGTGAGCGCGTGCTCGCTGTAGTCCTTCACTTCGAACGCCACGCCCAGTTCGGTGCGCAGGGCGCCCACCAGCGCGTCGATGGGGCCGTTTCCCTCGCCCATCACCGTCTTCGGGTCTCCGTCCACCAGCAACTGGGCGGTGACGGTGGTGTGACGGCCGCCGGTGGTCACCTCGCTGCCGATGAGCCGCACGCCGGTGTCGGCGAGGTAGGTCTTCTGGAAGGCGTCCCACATCTCGCCGGCCCGGATCACCGTGCCGCTGTCCTCGGTGATGGCCTGGACCTCCTTGGAGAACTCGATCTGGAGGCGGCGGGGAAGGTCGAGCCCGTGCTCGGTGTCCATCACGTAGGCCACCCCACCCTTGCCGGACTGGCTGTTGACCTGGATGATGGCCTCGTAGGTCCGTCCGGTGTGACTCGGATCGATGGGCAGATAGGGAACCTCCCAGTGGTCGTAGTCGTCGCCGATGGCGGCAAAGCCCTTCTTGATGGCGTCCTGGTGCGATCCGGAGAACGCGGTGTAGACGAGGTCCCCGGCGTAGGGATGTCGCGGGTGGACCGGCATCCGGGTGGCGTACTCGGCGACCCTCCGGACACGGTCGATATCACCGAAGTCGAGGGCGGGATCCACGCCCTGGGAGAAGAGGTTCAAGGCCAAGGTGACCACGTCGACGTTGCCGGTGCGCTCCCCGTTCCCGAACAGCGTTCCCTCCACCCGGTCGGCGCCGGCCAGGACGGCCAGCTCGGCCGCGGCCACGGCCGTTCCCCGGTCGTTGTGGGGATGGACGCTGAGGATGATCGAGTCACGGTTGGTGATGGTCCGGTCGAACCATTCGATGACATCGGCGTAGACGTTGGGCCCGTACATCTCGACCGTGTTGGGCAGATTGATGATGATGGGACGGTCGGGCGTGGGCTCGATCACCGCCATCACCGCCTCGCATATCTCGACCGCGAACTCGGGCTCGGTGCCGGTGAAGCTCTCCGGCGAGTACTCGTAGCGGACATCGGTTCCCGGAACGGTGGACTCGAATTTCTTGCACAGGTGGGCCGCGTTGACGGCGATCTCGATGATGCCGGCCCTGTCGAGGCCGAACACCACCCGGCGCTGCAGCTCGGACGTGGAGTTGTAGAAGTGCACGATGGCCCGGGGGACACCCACCAGTGACTCGAACGTTCGCTCGATCAGTTCCTCGCGGCACTGGACGAGCACCTGGATGGTCACATCGTCAGGAATCAGCCCCTCGTCGATGATCTGACGTTGGAAGTCGAAGTCGGTCTGGGAGGCGGCGGGGAATCCCACCTCGATCTCCTTGAAACCGATGCCGACGAGCGTGCTGAACAG
>JBEKOI010000141.1:0-10028 GCA_049521915.1 Acidimicrobiales bacterium
ACCCGACACCCGTTGCCGACATCGACCCCGACGAGGGCCGCCTACTCGTCGAGGGTGGCGCCGTTCTCCTCGACGTGCGCGAGGACGACGAGTGGGAGGCGGGGCACGCACCTGATGCGGTCCACCTGGCCATGGGGCTCGTCCCCGACCGGATCGACGAGATCCCCGACGATCGGACGATCGTCTGTGTGTGCCGGGTCGGGGGACGGTCCGGTACCGTGGCCACCGCCCTGGCCGGGGCGGGGTTCGACGTGCGCAACGTCGCCGGTGGGATGCTGGCGTGGGAGGCGGCCGGCCTGCCCGTGGTCACCGACGGCGGCGGCGCCGGACGGATCATCTGAGCACCGACCTCGCCGAGCTTCTGTGACCGTCTACCTGGATGACTGGCGCCAGCCGGCGCGGCTGGGTCCGGTGGAGGACCGCTGGTCCCATCTGGTGGCCGACAGCGACGAGGAGCTGCACGCCTTCGCATCCCGTCTGGGCATGAGGCGGGAATGGTTCCAACACAAGGAGAGCCGACCGCACCAGTCCCACTACGATCTGCCCGAACGGTCCCGCCAACAGGCCCTGACCCTCGGTGCCGTTCCCGTGACCTGGCGTCAGCTCGGCCGGATGATGCGCCAGCGCCGTTCGGAGCCACCGCCCGGTGAGCGCGGCCGGACGGTGTCGGTGAACCGGACCGGGTCGGTGGAGCGGTGAGTCGGTGAACCGGACCGGAACGGGCTCACTCGACCCGCGGACGCCCGTTCTCGTCGGGGTGGGATCGGCATCGGGTGATGCCGAGGCCACCGAGCTGATGACCCGGGCCCTCGGGGCCGCCGGTTCCGATACCGGGTCGGACCGGCTGTTGGCGCTCATCGACCGGCTGGCCGTGCCCCAGGGGAGCTGGACCTATCCCGATCCCGCCCGACTGGTGGCCGACGGTGTCGGAGCCGTGTCGGCCCGCAGCCACCTCGTGGAGTTGGGCATCCCCCAGCAGACACTGATCAACGATGCGGTGCTGGCCATCGCGGCGGGGGAGTCCGAGGTGGCCGCGGTGGTCGGGGGCGAGGCCAAGCGCTGGGCGCGGGACCTGGTCCGCGCAGGCAGGGACGCGGCGGAGACGGTCCAGCCCGAGGTGGTGCCCGACGTCGTGCAGCGCCGCGCCGGACCGCTCATGGAGCCCGTCGAGGTGGCCCACCGGTTGTGGGATCCCGTTCAGCAGTACGCCATGATCGACAACGCCCTCCGGGCCGCCGAAGGTCGCACCCTGGCCCAGCACCGATCGGAGATCGGCCGTCTGTGGGAGGCCTTCAACCGGGTGGCACGCGGCAATCCCGACGCCGCCTTCCCCGAGCCCATGGACGCCCACTGGTTGGACACGCCGTCCCCGTCCAACCGCCCGCTGGCCTTTCCGTACAACAAGTGGCACTCCACCCAATGGACGGTCAACCAGGCGGCCGCCCTCCTGCTGTGTTCGGTCGAGGCAGCTGTCGCCGCCGGAGTGACGGCCGACCGTTGGGTGTTCCCCCTGGCCGCCGTCCAATCCAGTCACGCCGTCTCCCTCCTGCGCAGGGCCGAGCCGCACACGTGGCCGGCCATGGGCGTGCTCGGGAGGGCCGTGGCCGGTCGTATCGGCCGTCCGGTCCCCGAAGCGGAGGTCCTGGAGGTCTACAGCTGCTTTCCCGCCGCCGTCCGCGTCCAGCAGCGTGAGTTGGGGCTGCCGCTCCAGGCGGCCCCGACGGTCACCGGGGGGATGGCCTTCGCCGGAGGACCGTTCAACAACTTCGTCCTGCAGGCGATGGTCGAGGTGGTGGCCCGGGTGCGTGCCGATCCCGGAGCCCTCGGCGTGGTCACCTCGGTCAGCGGCCTCCTCACCAAACCCGGCATCGGGGCGTGGTCGGCCCGGCCCGACGGTCGGCCCCCGTTGGTGGCCGACCTGGCCGTCGAGAGCGAGGATGCGACCGGGGTCGTCGACGTCCTGGAGACGCTCGAGGAGTATGCCGGTGCCGCCACCGTGGTCACCTACACGGTGACCTTCGACGGGATGGACCCGACCCGCACGGTGGCCCTCTGCCGGACGGTGGACGGAACCCGGTGCGTGGCCATGAGCGACGACGCGGCCCTGGCCGCCCACGGCACGGCCGACGAGCTGGTCGGGGCCCGGGTGCGGGTGGCCGGGGGCCGGTTCGACCTCGTATGAGCCGATCCCTGTCATGCCCGTCCGCACAGCGGTACGGTGAGCGCCGCACAGCGGTACGGTGAGCGCATGGCTCTCTCGCTGGACGAGGCGTTCGGGTTCGTCGACGGCCACAGCCGCGGTGTGCTCGTCACCTTGCGCAGGGACGGGCGGCCTCAACTGTCCAACGTCCTCTACATCGCCGGCGCCGGCCGCTCGGTCCGGATCTCCATCACCGCCGGCCGGGCCAAGACGAAGAACCTGCGCCGTGACCCTCGGGCGTCGCTGCACGTCACCCGCGACGATTTCTTCGCCTACGTGGTCCTGGAGGGGGAGGTGGCGCTCTCGCCGGTGGCTGCGACCACCGGTGATGCCGTCGTCGGGGAGCTGGTCGAGATGTACCGGACGGCCCGCGGTGAGCACCCGGACTGGGACGAGTTCCGGAGTGAGATGGTGGAACAGTCGCGGCTCGTGGCCACCCTCACCGCCACCCGCGCCTACGGAATGCTCGGGGCCTGAACCGGCATCACCGGCTCAGCGCTCGCAGGCCCCGTCCGAACAGCCCGGGCCGCCGGCGCCCGGTCCGACCACGGATGTTGCCGTGGTCCGCGACTCCGACCAGGCCCGCTCCATGGCCCCGAGGAGGACGTCCGCCGGTTGGGCCCCGGAAACGCCGTAGGCCCCGTCGATGACGAAGAAGGGCACGCCGCTGACCCCGAGGGCGGCCACGGTGGCTTCGTCCTCGCGCACCTCGGCGGAGAAGGCGTCACCGTGCAGGGTGGCCTCGACCTCGTCGGGGTCGAGCCCCACTTCAGCGGCCAGTCTGGTCAGCGTCGGGTGGTCGCCGATGGACAGCCCTTCGGTGAAGTAGGCGGCGAACAGCCGCTCCTTCATGGCGTCGGCCTGGCCGTACCGTCCCGCCAGGTGGATCAGCCGGTGGGCATCGAAGGTGTTACCGGCCTGGACGTCGTCGAGGTGGAACTCGAGGCCCACGTCCGCGGCCAGCCCGGTCATGCGCTCGTTGGCCGCCCGGGCCTGCTCTGTCGTCATTCCGTACTTGCGCTCGAGGATCCGACTCATGGGCAGGCCCACGAGGGTCGGGGACGTGGGGTCGAGCTCGAAGCTCCGCCACACCACTTCCACCTCTCGGGCGTGCTCGAACCGGGAGAGGGCATCCTCGAATTGCCGTTTGCCCACATAGCACCAGGGACACACCACATCGGACCAGATCTCTACCTTCACCGTTCACTCCCGGATCTTCGAGGCCACGCGCCTCCCGGAGTCTTGAACGCCACCGGTCCCCTGGTATTCCGCCGGTGCCGGCCACTAGGTTCTCGTCATGGTCCTCGAGCACGCTGTCATCACCATCCGACCGGGGACGGCCGCCGAATTCGAGGGGGCCATGCTCCGCGCCCGGGCGGTCATCGCCGCGTGCAACGGGTTCGTCTCCCTGGAGCTCCACCGTGGGGTGGAGGCACCCGACAGGTACCTGCTCCTCGTCGAGTGGGAGACCCTCGAGGACCATACGGTGGGTTTCCGCCAGTCGGACTCGTTTCTCGAGTGGCGCTCGTTGATCGGGCCCTACTTCGAGTCCCCACCCCTGGTCGACCACGTTGTGCCGGTCGACGGGCTGGACTGAGAGGACCGGGGAGGTCTGGTGAGCGCGGTGATCGACGAGCAGGTGGCGGGGGTGTTGCTGGCTGGCCGGCTGGCCCATCTCGTCACCCTCAATCCCGACGGGAGCCCCCAGGTCTCGCTGGTCTGGGTGGGGGTCGACGGGGATCAGATCGTCTCCGGTCACATGGGCGCGTGGCGCAAAGTGCAGAACCTCCAGCGGGATCCGCGGGTGGCGCTGTCGATGGAGGCCGAGGGCAGGGACGCACGGGGCCTCGATCACTACCTGGTCGTCCACGGCCACGCCGAGGTGGTCGAAGGCGGGGCCGCCCCTCTCTTGCAGCGCCTGGCCGCTGTGTACCTCGGGCCGGGGGTGAAGTTCCCGCCGGTCGACGATCCGGGGCTGGGCTATGTCGTGAGGATCACGCCCGAACGGTTCGGCGGCGTCGGTCCGTGGGCGGGATGATCTGGACCTGAACCACCGCCTCAGTCGCCCTCAGCGATCCGGGCGGCGGCGGCCAGATGCCCGGTGAGCTCGGCCAACGACGTCCGGGCATTGAGGCCGCTGGTCGACGGCATGACGTAGGCGGGCCGCCCGCCGATGGGCACGGCCTGCAGGCCGGCCACTGCTTTCGGGTCGACCACCGTCCGCCAGCCGGAGAGGCCCGTGAAACACACCGCACCGGGCTGGAGCCACTCCACCAGGCGCTCGACCCGGGCGAATCCCCGGCGGTACTCGTCGGCGGTCACCTCGGCCGCGGTTCGGGTGGCCCGCTTGGCGAAGTCGGTCATCCCCATGCCGTGCCCGATCAGGGCGTCGATCGGATCGCGGTCCCGGCCGACGATGCCGGCAGCCAGGGCGGCCGGCCAGAAGCGATTGCCGGGCCGGGCGTAGCCGATCCCGACATCGGCCGAGTACGGCGAGGGGTTGATCCCGCAGACCAACAGGCGCATGCCGGTGGTCACGGTGTCGGCCAGCGCGAAGGCCCGCACCGCCCGCAGCCGCACTTCGTCGCCGGAGACGGTGAGTGAGCCGGGTTCGACGTCGAACCCGGCCCCGACGACCTGGTCCACCAGCCGGGAAGGGGACCAGCCGGCGAAGAAGCGTCCCCCGATGTCGTCACCGGGCAGGTCGCTGCCCTCGTACTCGCCTTCGAGCACCTGCAGTTCGAACGGTGCGCCGACGGCCAGTGCCCGGTGGAGGTCCCATAGGGCCAGGGGGAGGCGGTGACGGGGCACGTGGAGGTGGGTCATCCACGACCACGCGCCACCGATCGAATGGCGGGCGAAGGGCAGGTGCTCGACGTCCGCCCGGACGTAGAGGGCTCCGGGCACCTGGCTGCGACAGGCGTCGAGCATGACGGCCGAGGCATCGAGGGCCACCACCGGTGTTCCCAGATGGGGGAGGTAGCGGCCCGCCCCGCAGCCCACGTCCAGGCGGACCGAACCCGTCGCCACCCGTCGGTCGAACGCCTCCGCCTCCGGCCGGCGTCCGGCGGTGGCATGGGTGGCCGCCCAGTCGAGGCCGCGTTGCTCATAGATGCCGATGGTGGCCCGGTCCACGGCTCCGATCCTATGGCGGGCCCGCTCACGGCTCGAAGCGATACCCCATCCCGGGCTCGGTCCGGAAGTGGCGCGGATGGGAGTGGTCGACCTCGAGCTTGCCGCGGACCCGTCCCATGAGCACCCGGAGGTACTCGGTCTCCGCCTCGTAGCCGGGACCCCAGACGTCGTGGAGCAGCTGGCGTTGCGAGACCAGCCGCCCGGCATTCCGGACCAGCACCTCGACGATGTCCCACTCCTTGGGGGTGAGGTGGACGTCGACCCCGTCACGGGTCACCCGCTTCTCGACCAGGTCGACGGTGCAATTCTCCAACTCGACGCGCGGGGCCTCGACGACATCGGCCGACCGGCGCAACGCCGCCCGCAACCGGGCCAGCAGTTCGTCCATCCCGAAGGGCTTGGTCACGTAGTCGTCGGCGCCGGCGTCGAGGGCCTCCACTTTGCTCACGCTCTGGTGCCGGGCGGACAGCACGATGATCGGCACCTTGCTCCAGCCCCTGATGCCCCGGATGACCTCGACGCCGTCGATCCCCGGGAGGCCCAGGTCGAGCAGCACGACATCCGGATGCCGGGTCGCTGTCCGATCCAACCCCTCCTCACCGTTTCGGGCCACCATCACCTCGTAGCCCTTGGCCGTGAGGCTGATGGACAGGGCCCGGAGCAACGAGGTGTCGTCGTCGCACACCAGCACCTTGGCCCCGGACTCGACCCCGCCCTGCGTGGAGGGCGGGGTCGTGCTGGTGGCGTTCACGGCGCCGGGACCACCGGGGAGGCGGTGGCGGTGGTGGGCGGTGGTCCGGCCCCGACGGGAGCGTCCGGTGCCGGTGGGTCGGACCCGGCCGCGTCCACCTCGTCGGACCCGGTCCCGGCGGCCGGCTCGATCGGATCGACATCGGGGATGCGCACCACCATCGTGGTGCCGCCGCCCGGGGTGTCCTCGACGTCGAGGTCCCCGCCCACCGCCTCCACGAAACCCCGGGCCACGGCCAAGCCCAGCCCGACCCCGCCGTGGTTCACCGAGTCCCCGAGGCGCTGGAACGGACGGAAGATCCGGTCGCGGTCCTCGGGCCGGATCCCCGGGCCGCGGTCGATGACCCGGATGTCCACCCGGCCGGCCACCGGACCGGCTTCGATCCGGAGCCCGCTCCCTCCGGCGTGGATCAGCGCATTGTCGATGAGATTGGCCAGGGCCCGCTCGAGGAGCACCGGGTCGGTGTGGATGCGGGGGAGGGGATGTTCGACGTCGACGACGACCGGTTCACCCCGCGGGCCCAGGCTGTCGACGGCCGCGTCGATGAGCTCGTCGATGTCGGTGCTCTGGTGGAGGACGTCCATCGAGCCGGTCTGGAGACGGCTCATGTCCAAGAGGTTCTCGACCAGGGAGTTCAAACGATCGGCTTCGTCGTCGACGGTCTGGAGCAGGATCCGTGTCTCGTCGGGTCCGAACTCGAGCTGGTCGGAGAGCAGGCTGGACGACGCCGCCTTGATCGAGGCCAGTGGAGTGCGGAGGTCGTGGCTCACGGCGGCCAGCAGCGCCGACCGCAGCTGGTTGGCCCTGGCCAGGGAGTCGGCCTCGGCGGCTTCGGCATGGAGGCGGTCACTCTCGAGGGCGGTGGCCAGCTGGGCCGCGAAGGCGGCCAGGATCTCGCGGTCCTCGGCGGTCAGGCCCGGACCCCGGAGGGCCAGGAGCTCCACCCCGGTCAGGGGAAGCACCAGGGTGGCCTCGGCCGGAGCCTTCGGGGGTTGATTGCCTGTCATCACGACGGTCGACCATCCCTCGGCCGGAGCCGCGTTCCCGCCCGACGCCCGCGCCGTGCCGTGGTGATCAGGCTCGGCCCGGAGCACGGCGGCCGAATCGAGACGGAAGGCCACCAGCAGCTCGTCGAGCAAGGCCGGGAGTGGATTGCCCTCGGGGGCGACCATCCGACCGGCCACCCGGGCCAGGGTCTGGGCGTCGGTACGGGCCTGGATGGCGGTGGCGGTCCTGCGGGCCGAGAGGTCCACCAGCACGCTCACCACTCCGGCGGTGACCAGAAACATGACCAGGGCCAGGATGTCGCGGGTATCGGCGATGGTCAACGTGTGGATGGGAGGTGCGAAGTAGTAGTTGGACAAGAGGAATCCGGCCAGCGCAGCCAGAGCCGCCGGCCAGACGCCACCGATGGCGGCCACCACGACCACCAGCACCAGATAGGAGCTCAGCGCGGTGGCCAGGCTGGCACCGCCCCGGTTGGCCGTCAGGACCAGGGTGAGCAGCGGGAACCCGATCACGCCGATGACGAAGGCGGCCACGCGGCGCCGCACCGAGAGCGGTGAGAGCAGGCTCGGCCGGTAGCGCCTGGCCTTCTTCGACGGCCCATGGTCCTTCGACGGCCCGTGGTCGCCCTGTGCCCGATGGAGCCCGGAGTCGTCGTCTCCGTCCGGCGTCGAGTCGGGGTGCATCTCCCCTTCGGTGGCGATGACGTGCACGTCCAATGAGCCGCCGGCCGCCCGGATGACCGAGTTGATGACCGAGCCGCGCAGGTACTCGTTCAACCGGCTCCGGTGGGTGGCTCCCATGACCAGCTGGGTGGCGTTCTCCGCCCTGGCCACTTGCACGAGGGCCGGGGCCACGTCTGCCCCCACCACTTCGACATAGCGCCCACCCAGGTCGTCGAGCAGGGCGCGGTTGGTGACCAGACCTTGCGAGCCCGGTCCGGTCAGGCTGTCGTCCGTGCGGACGTGCACCCCGACGAGCTCGGCCTTGGTCCGCATGGCCATCCGGGCCGCACGCCGGATGAGCACGGTGCTGCCGCGTGAGCCGGTGAGCGAGACCACCACCCGCTCCTTCGTCTCCCACGGCCCGGCGATGTTGTGGCGCTCGCGGTAGTCGTTGAGCTCCTCGTCGACCCGGTCGGCCACCCACAGGAGGGCCAACTCGCGGAGCGCGGTGAGGTTCCCGGTGCGGAAGTAGTTGGCCAGGGCGGCATCGATGCGCTCGGGCGGATAGACGTTGCCGTGGGCGAGCCTCCTGCGCAGTGCCTCGGGAGCCATGTCCACCAGCTCCAGCTGGTCGGCGGCCCGGACGACCGGGTCGGGCACCGTCTCGTGCTGGACCACCCCGGTGATCCCCTCGACCACGTCGTTGAGCGACTCGAGGTGCTGCAGGTTGATGGTCGAGATAACGTTGATGCCGGCGTCGAGCAGCTCCTCGACGTCCTGCCACCGCTTGGCATGCTTCGATCCGGGCGCGTTCGTGTGGGCCAGCTCGTCCACCAGCACCAGGTCGGGCCGGCGTTCCAGCAGCCCGTCGAGGTCCATCTCCTCCAGGGTCTGGCCCCGGTACTCGGCGGTCCGCCGCGGGAAGATCTCGAGGTCGCGGATCTGGGCGTCGGTATGGGGCCGGCCGTGGTCCTGCACCCAGCCGATGACGACATCGGTGCCCCGCTCCTTCCGGCGCCAGCCCTCGTTGAGCATGGCGTAGGTCTTGCCGACCCCGGGAGCGGCGCCGAGATACAGCCGTAGCTTTCCCCGTGCCACAGTCGATCGCCTCCTGACCCTACGGTTGGTCCACGGGGCGCGGTCGCGCCCCGTTGTCGCCGCCCCCCCGCCCCGGCTGCGCGCCGATGGCGTCCACGTCGCCCGGGCACAGCGTACGCCGGGCACGCTGTTCCCCTGTCCGGTCCATCGCCACCGTCACGCCGTCGGCACCGGATCGGGGTTGAGGCTGTAGCCGACGCCGGGGATGGTCCGGATGAGCGTGCCCGATCCGTCGTCCAGCTTCTGCCGCAGCCGGTGCACGTAGGCATGGAGATACTGGGCCTCGCGTCCGTAGCCCGTTCCCCACACTGCGGCCAGGATCATCTGGTGGGTGCACGTCTTGCCGGAGTGGCGGGCCAGGAAGGAGAGCACGTCGAACTCCTTGGCCGTGAGGTCGACCGCGTCACCCCGCACGTGTGCCTGGTGGTGGACGAGGTCGAGGTCGAGCGAGCCGATGGTGATCGACGGCGGGGACGACTCGTCGGTGTCCGACTTCCGATGACGCAGCGCGGTGCGGATGCGGGCTTCGAGCTCGGCCATGCCGAAGGGCTTGGTGACATAGTCGTCCGCTCCGCCGTCGAGGGCGGCCACCTTGCGGTCCTCGGTGCCGCTGGCCGACAGGATGATGATGGGCACCTCGCTCCACTGGCGGATCCTCTTGCACACCGCCTGCCCGTCGATGTCGGGCAGGCCGAGGTCGAGCACCACGATGTCGGGGGAGGTGAGCGCGGTCTGGGAGATCCCCTGTTCGCCGTTGACAGCGGTGACGACCTCGTGCCCTCCGGCCTGCAGGCCCACGCGCAGGGCCCGCAGGAGGGAGGAGTCGTCGTCGATGACCAGCACCTTGGCCATCTCGGCTATCTTCCCGCGCCGACCGTCGTCGCCATGGGCAACGTGAAGGCGAATCGGGCCCCGCCGCCGGGAACGTCCTCGACCCAGATGTGCTCGCCATGGGCTTCGACGAATGTCTTGGCGATGGTCAGTCCGAGCCCCGCCCGGCCCCCGGTGTCGAACCGGACGTACCGGTCGAAGACCGCCTCCCGTTCGGCTGTGGGGACGCCGGGCCCGCCGTCGGTGACCGAGAGGACGATCCGATCGCCGCGAACCTCGCCGGCCACCGTGATCAGGCTCTCCGACGGTGCGTAACGGTTGGCATTGTCCAAGAGGTTAGCGA
>JBEKOI010000142.1:0-10022 GCA_049521915.1 Acidimicrobiales bacterium
TCTTCGGGGAGGCGGCCTTTGCGGCTCCCCACTGAGTACAACTGGGCCGGGACAGAAAAGTCGTCGCGCCTCCAGGAATCTCTGGTCGCATCGCGGCGGCCTCAGATCGAAACCCACTCGGCAGGGCTTCCCTGAACGGTGGAGGCAGCTGAGTCCATGGACGGGACCCTGGGGGCAAGTTTCTGCCCGCCAATGGGATGGGGACTTGGTGGAATCTGCAGTTGCCGTTTCTCAACCGCAGGTGCGAGCCGAGCTCGGTAGGCCCACTGCATGGGAATCGCCTAGTCGCTGATCGGTTCGGGAATTGGAGGGAGTCCAAAGACCGGGAATAGAGCTGGTTCGAGGAAGGCGTGGATGGTCACAATGCGACCGTCGGCGATCTCGAGCACGTGGATTTCGAACGGTTCGAGCATCCCCGAGGGGCTGGCGGGCCGGTACACCGCTAGCGCCGGACATCCATTGGCCGCGACCTCGATTACCCGGTCGCGGTCGCCTTCGACCTCTATCGCGGCCAGGAAGTGGCGGATGTCGGGGATGCCCTGCAGCCACAACTCGTAGGGTGGCATATTGAGAGTGGCGTCTTCGTGGAGTAGCGCTACCAACGAGTCGACGTCGTAGTGCTCGAACGCCTCGATATAGCGGTTCAGGAGCTCACGGTCGACCTCCGTCGGCTCGGTCGGCAGGGCATCGAGGTCGACCGCCCCCAGGGCACTGCGGGCCCGGCGCAAGGTGCTGTTGACGGCATCTTCGCTGGTCTCGAGCAGCTCCGCTACCTCATGAGCCTGCCAGCTCAGGACGTCGCGGAGGATCAGAACTGCCCGCTGGCGGGGCACGAGGTGTTGGAGGGCGGCGATGAACGCCAGCCGGATCGACTCTCGGGACACCGTGACGTCAGCCGGGTCCCCGCCCGGCGATGAGACCAGATGATCGGGGATCGGCTGCACCCAGGTCGCCTCCGGCCGAGGGGTGCCGAGAGCGAGTCCATGGGAGGACCCTCGTCCCCGGCCGGTGCCAGCCGACGCGAGGTCCATGGGCAGAGCGCGCCGACCCCGACCCTTCAGCATGTCCAGGCAGACGTTGGTGGCGATCCGATACAGCCACGGGCGCAATCCGGCCCGGTCCTCGAACCGACCGAGGCCCCTCCATGCCCGCACGAGGGTGTCCTGTACCGCATCCTCTGCGTCCTGGGGGGACGCGAGCATCCGATAGCAATAGGCGGTCAGCTGGCGGCGGTAGGGCTCGAGGTCGCTCAGCTCCTGGTCAACGACGGTGGTCACAGGGAGACAAAACTAGTGGCCGGATGAGGGAAGGAACTCTTATGGGATGGGTGGCGACGTCACGATCTCAACTATGGCGACGATGAGCATCAGCCCGCCGAGAGTGACCAGACCCAGCCGGATCCGGAAGAACCGGAAGTGGCCACTGATCCCGATGAGGAACAAGATCGTGGCCAAGTAGATGGTGTCCCGCACGTAGTTGTCGGAATTGGCGCCAGCCTGGACTCCCAGCGCATACAGAGTGCTCGCTTTCTTGTCGAGGGCGGTTGCCTGGGCAAGCTGGGGCTGTTTGTACTGCGGCATGTAGGTCGGACCCGGTGGGGCTGACGCATTGGTGAACGGCCGGGTGGCGATCCAGGCGTCGAAGGCCACCTTGAAGGCGGGACGGAACCGGCGTTCGGCGACCGATTGGGCTGAGGTATCACCCGCGAGATAGGCAGTGAACCACGCATTGAAGGTGGTTGAGTCGAAGTTTTTGGTGTCCAGGGCATCGAGTGCCGCCCGGTTCGCCTCGGTACGAGCAGCCGATGCCCCGGCTAGCCGCACCGACGACTCGGTGCTCCACTTCGCTGATGCGTACCCCGTGTAGGCAGCAAGCAAGGCTACGATTGCCAACAGCACGGCTTCGACAACCGAGAGCACCCGATCGTGCTCACGGCTGCCGCCATCCTGTGGCTCGGAGTCATGCTCGCTCGTGTGCTTCTGGTGCGTCGTGATCTCGCCGGCCACCTCACCTGGCTTCAGTCCTTCAGGCATGCTCTCCAACTCTCCATTCATCATTTCGGGCGGATCTTTAGCATCGGACGCAGGGCGGACGGGCGCAAAGTAGCTGCCACCACTGTTGTCGGCTCGCGGCGATCACAGCTCCGTCGAGGCAGTGGGTCGAAGGGGATCAAGGGGCAAAGCGCGAGCGCTATCCCATCGTCGGGTCGGACAACCAGTGAACCAGTTCCACATGCCGCCGGCGGATGAGCCGGAGATCCAGCCCCTGTCCGACTAACCAGGTCAGGATGGCCAACCCACGGGTGATGGCCACGCACACGATGAACATGGCCGCCGACGGGGACCGGGTTCCCGCGTGGACGTGAACACCGACTTGTCGACCGAATGCATTGATGAAGTGGACGACGTGGCTGTTGTCTTCGTTGGCGCGAACTATCACCACCAGCGCCGGGACCGTCATGAGAATGGCGAGTGCCGGTACCAGTCCGTAAGGCACGACGACCAGAATGGCCCATCGGACGATCATCCGAGGGAGCGGGTGTCGGTGCTCCCACCGGTATTTGAGCTCGAGGGGGTGGTAGGGCCACCTGATCCCGACCAGGGCTGCCACCGGCAGACATCCGACCGGGATCACGCAAATTGCGACAATCGCGGTAAGGACGATCAACAGGTCGTGTTGCCGATACCCCAGTGCGATGGCGAGTAGCGAGCAGAGCGGCGCCACAAACAGCCACAGGACCACCGACTTGGCGACGAGAAGTCAGAAAAGAACTCTCGAGTCTTCGAGGGATGCGAGCACTCGGACACGGTCGGGGGCGAGCGCGTTGGTGGCGGGGACGTCGGCGTACATCCAACGAGCGCATTTTCCGAAGGTCAAGGTGGAGCCGCAGACGGGCCCGAAACTGACGGCTCCGCGTCGGTCGGCCGTGCAGCCAGCCAGCGACGCGATCAGGGTCGCGGCGATCAGGCTCGCGGCAGAACTCCGGAGAGGAAAAGAGCAACCGCGCGTGCGATGTGGCACTCGAGCTCTTCAGCAGAGCGAAATACGCCGTAGTCGGCCCACTTGGTGGGACCGCCAGCAACCATGGCAAGAAAGAGGTCGGCGGCTGCCTCGAGATCGTCAGTGACGATCTCGCCCGCATCCGCGTGGGACGCAAGCAGCTCGACGATCGAAAGGAGGCTTGTTGACCACATATCTGCGCCTTGGACCGGATCGAGCTCGGCGATTCGGTCCGCCTCGAGCATGGCCAGCCGCCGGAGCCTCACCGCCGTCGGATCAACGAGCCGTTCGATGATCTGACGTGCCAATCGGCGCAAGGCGTCGTTCAGGTCACCAGTCGGAACTTCGATGGCCACCCCGAGGAGCGGCATATCCGCCAGGGCCTGAGGAATTACCGCAGCGAAGAGCGCCTGTTTGTCCGGATACTTTGCGTACAGCGTTCGCCTGGTGATTCCGGCCGCACTCGCAACTGCTTCCATGGTGGTGCCGTCGAAGCCGCTTTCGACGAATGCCTCAGTCGCTGCCTCACGGAGTCGTTGTTCGATCGCCAATGCCTCGGCTTGCGTTGGGCGACCCCGGAGGGGCTGTGCGCTCATGGAGATTATTTTGCTCCGACTCGGGCGAGGCATTCCGAGAACCCTCCTCCTGGAATCCTCGACGGCTGGACATCAAGTAGTCACTAACGTATACTTGTTCTCTCGGCGGCGCCACCGTGGTGTGCGACGGAACAACTGCCGATCGTTGAACAATCGGGGGACCGCCATGACCACGACGGCATTGCCGGACATCAGCTCAACGTTCTACTTGGTGGCGTCGCCGCCAGGGATCGCCACCGACACAGAGCAGTTCCTGATTCTGCGGCAGGACATCGTTGGCTCGGTGGTTGGCGACCGGTGACCCAGGCGGACGATGTCGAGGCGATCCGGCGCCTGAAGGCCCGCTATTTCCGAACCATGGACACGAAGGACTGGGAAGGAATGAGACAGGTGTTCACCGACGACGTGGTGATCGACACAAGCGAGGCCGGCGGTGACGTGGTGTGGGGGGCCGACGAGTTTCTGGCCTTCCTGGAGGAAACACTGGGCTCAACGGTGACCGTCCACCAGGGCCACATGCCAGAAATCGATCTCACCTCGGAGACAACCGCGACGGGGATCTGGGCGCTCAACGACATCGTTATCTGGCCCAACGGGATGCGCCTCGACGGCTATGGCCACTATCACGAGATCTACGAGAAGGGTGTCGACGGGTGGCGGATCAAATCCTCGAAGCTCACCCGGCTCCATGCCGACTTCTTCGTGCCGGAGGAGAGCTGATGACTGTGGCCGTGGTGACCGGTGGGGCTTCGGGCCTCGGCCTCGCCCTCGGTGAGCGCTGCGCAACCCTCGGCATGGATGTGGCGTTGCTCGACCTGGACGGAGAGCGGGCCGTCACCGAGGCGACCCGGCTTGCCGAGGCCCACGGTGTCCGGGTGCTCGGTGTTGCGACTGACGTCGCTGACGTGGCCAGCGTGGAGGCGGCTGCCAATGCCGTCGAGGAGTGCTTCGGCACCGTCGACCTTGTCGTGTCGAACGTCGGCGTGCAGCTCTTCGGAGCCGTGGAGACCTTCACCGACGACGAGTGGAGATGGTTGCTGGACGTCAATGTGATCGGCTCGGCCCGGGTGGCCCGCTCGTTCCTGCGCCTGCTGCGCAAGGCCGAGAAGGGCAGGCTCGCGTTCACCACATCGTCATCGATCTTGGATCCGGCCAGCCGCCTCGGCGCCTACCAGGCGAGCAAGTTCGCCGTGTGGGGCCTCGCTGAGACTCTCCGACTCGAGCTCGCAGACGACGAAATCGGCGTGACGGTAGTCTTCCCTTCAGGGATGATCACCCGCCATCTCGAGACCAGCGAGGCGGCACAGCCCCGCCACCTGCGCCGTCCCATTGCCAACGATGGCGACTTCGAAGCCATGGTCGCCAGCAACCAGGAGATGACTGCGATGTTGGCCACCGCCGAGGATGCTGCCGCCGGAGTGATCGAGGCGGTCATGGCAAACGAGCCTTACGTGATCACCCACGGCGATCTCACAGACGCCGTGCTGAGCCGGTCGGCGAAGTTCACCAGGGCGGCCGAGGCATCACGGGACGCCTGAGGTCCAGCCGATGTTCATGATGCGCTTCGACATGCGCGCCCCGGAGTTCGGTGCGTCCACCACTGAGCTCTATGCGGCGGCGCTGGAGATGGCGAGCTTCGCCGAAGGCCGGGGGGCGCTGGCCGCTGCGGTGAGTGAGCACCATACGATGGCCGACGGCTACCTGCCCTCGCCGCTGGTTCTAGCCACCGCCATGGCCGCCCGGACCAGCACCCTACCGATCATGACAGCGGCGCTGATCCTGCCGCTGTACGATCCGGTCCGCCTGGCGGAGGACATGGTGGTGCTCGACATCATCAGTGGCGGCCGGGTGAGCTACATCCTGGCCATCGGGTACCGACCCGAGGAGTTCGACCACCACGGCGTCGACTTCGGGCGCCGCGGCCAACTCGTCGAGGACCAACTCGCCCTTCTGCTGCGAGCCAAGTCCGGCGAGCCCTTCGAACACGAGGGCCGCCACATCCACGTGACACCGGCGCCGGTGACCTTGGGCGGGCCGACGGTGATCTGGGGCGGTGGTAGCCCTGCAGCGGCCAAACGGGCAGCCCGCTTCGGCCTCGACTTCATCGCCCAGGGCGGCGGCCCGGAGCTCGAGGTGATCTATGCCGCCGAGGCCGGGGCACATGGCCGCGACCCCGGCTTCTGTCTGATCCCGTCCACCGACACCGCCACCACTGTCTTCGTCGCCGACGACCTCGACGCGGCCTGGGCCGAGTTGGGCCCACACCTCCTGCACGACGTTCGTAGCTACGCCGCCATCAATCAGGGCAACACCCACACCGCCAGCATCTCCACCGCCACCTCGATCGAAGAGCTGCGGGCCGAGGACCGCACCCATCGCATCGTGACCATCGACGAAGCCGTCTCGATGATGAAGGCCGGCACGCCCCTACCCCTCCACCCCCTGGTCGGAGGCTTGCCGCCCGAGATCGCCTGGCGCTACCTGCACACCGTCACGGACGAAGTCATGCACCGACTGTGAACCGGCCGCTCAGGAACGCCAGGGCCACATGTGTGCACGGCATTGGATGGGACCGAGCCCGAACGCTGCTTGGGCCGCGGATCGACTGCATTGCCGTTGGAGACGTGCCGGCGAGCGCCATCTCACCTGATCTCCCACCGGAGGTGGAGGTAGACCGGATCTTCATACTGGCCCCTCGTCGGATCGAGCATCCGAGGGAATGGTGTCACCGGTACCGACCCGAGGCCGCCTCCAATGCCTGACGCAGATCGCTGATCAGATCGGCCTCGGCTTCCAACCCCACAGAGAGCCGGAGGAGGGCCGGGTCGACGGCCAGCGGGGAATCGACGAGTGAGGCATGGGTCATCCGGTGCGGATGGTCGATGAGCGACTCGACGGCGCCAAGTGACTCGGCCAGCGTGAAGATCCGGGTCGAGTTGGCAACGGCGATGGCTGCCGCCTCGCCACCGCGTACGGTAAACGACACCATGCCACCGAAGGCCTGCATCTGGGTCTTGGCTGTGTCATGTCCGATGTGGCTGGGGAGACCAGGGAAGTAGAGACGCTCGACGGCAGGGTGGGTAGCCAGAACATCGGCGAGAGCCACCGCGTTCCGGCAGTGCCTGTCCATGCGAACGGCCAACGTCTTGATGCCGCGCAGGACGAGGAAGCAGTCGAACGGCCCAGGGACCGCCCCGGTGGCGTTCTGGAGGAAGGCGATCCTCTCTGCGATGGCCTCGTTCGACGTTGCGACGAAACCTCCCACCACGTCGCTGTGCCCGCTCAGGTATTTGGTGGTGGAATGGACCACGACATCGGCGCCATGGGCCACTGGTCGTTGGAGGTAGGGCGTGGCGAAGGTGTTGTCCACGACGACGAGCGCGTTCCGGCCGTGGGCAAGCTCCGCCGCCGAAGCGATGTCGCTGACGTGGAGCTGAGGGTTCGACGGGGTCTCCATCCAGACCATGCGGGTGGAGGATCGCCACGCGGCCCGGATGCTGTCAGCATCATGCAGCGCAACAGGGGTGAATTCGAGACCGATCAGGGAGTGCACCCGATCGAGCAACCGGTAGGTGCCACCGTAGAGCTCGTTGCCGATGATCACATGATCCCCTGGCTCCAAGCAGCGGAACACGGCGTCTTCGGCGGCCAATCCGCTGGCGAACGCGGCGCCAAAGGTGGTTCCCTCGAGGTCGGCGAGGCAGGTTTCGAGGGCGGTCCGTGTCGGATTTCCCGTCCGGCTGTACTCGAAGGTCTGTTGGGCCCCCACCTCGGGCTGGGCAAAGGTCGATGTTTGGAAGATCGGCGTCACGACCGCTCCCGTAGTCCCGTCGGGTGCCTGACCGGCGTGGATCGCACGCGTCTCGAACCCGAACCCGACGGGTGGATCCGTATCCGGGGCTCCCTTCCTGACCGGTGGGACCTCCTGGTCGGTCATCTAGTGGCTCCCGAGGAAGGCCAGCAGGTCGGACCGGGTGAGGATTCCGATGGGATGCCCGCCATCGAGGACGAGCACGGCGTTGGTGCCCTCTAGCCGCGCGGCAATGCCATCGACCGTCTCGCTGTGACCCACGGTGTCCATCGCCGGCCCCATCACCGAGCTCACGGGTTGGTCGAACGCCTCCGCATTGTGCAGCGTGCGCTCGAGCAACTGCCGGTCGGACACCGATCCCACGATTTCGGCCAGGGCGAGCGGCGGCTCGGCCTTGACCACAGGGACCTGGGACACCCCGTACTCCTGGAGCAGGGCGATGGCGGCCCGCACGGTCTCTTCGGGGTGGACGTGGACGAGCGGGGGGTAGCGGTCTCCCTTGGCCGTCAGTACGGCCTCGGCGGTCTCACCTTGAGCTCGCCCGAATCCGTGGTCCGCCATCCAGCGGTCGTCGTAGAGCTTCGAAAGGTAGCCACGGCCCGAATCGGGAACGAGCACGACGATGACGTCGTCGGGTCCGAGGTCCTTGCCGATATGCAGGGCCGCCCACACCGCGGTTCCACACGAACCGCCCACAATGATCCCCTCCTCCCTGGTCATTCGACGGGCGGTCAGGAACGAGTCGCTGTCGGAGACAGCCACCACCTTGTCCACCGTCGAGGGGTCATAGGTTGTGGGCCAGAAGTCCTCGCCGATCCCCTCGACGAGATACGGTCGGCCCCCTCCACCCGAATAGATGGAGCCCTCCGGGTCGGCCGCGATCACCTGGATCGCCGGATTCTGGGCTTTGAGGTAGCGGCCGACACCGCTGATCGTGCCACCCGTGCCCACCCCGGCGACGAAGTGGGTGATCCGGCCCGTGGTCTGGCGCCAGATCTCCGGACCGGTCGACAGCTCGTGGGCCGATGGATTGGCCGCATTGCGGTACTGGTTCGGTTGGAAGGCGCCCGGGGTCTCCGTGGTGATCCGATTGGCAACCGAGTAATACGAATCGGGGTGTTCCGGGTCGACGGCGGTGGGGCAGACCACCACCTTGGCTCCGAAGGCCCGGAGCAATTGGCGCTTCTCCTCGGCGATCTTGTCCGGCATGGTGAAGATGCAGCTGTATCCCCGCTGGGCGGCGATCATGGCCAGTCCGACCCCGGTGTTGCCCGAGGTCGGCTCGACGATGGTGCTGCCTCGTCGGAGGAGCCCCTCTGCCTCGGCCGCTTGGATCATGGCCAGTGCCGGCCGGTCCTTCACGCTTCCGCCCGGATTGAGGTACTCGAGCTTGGCCAGGAGGTGGCACCGAAGATGACGCCCGGTGCGGTTGAGGCGCACCAGTGGCGTGTTGCCGATGAGATCGATCAGGCTTTCTGAGACGTCCATCTGCGGCCCCGGGTCCGTCGCCGGCCACGTCTCGACACCGGGAACAACGACCGGTTCGTCGGCGAAGAGCACCACCGGCAGCCCGGCATCGTGGATCCGGCGGGCGACTGGACCGGATGCATCGCTGTCTCCGACGACGCCCACCAGGCGGGGGATGTGGCCGCGTAGCTCGGCAATCAGTGATGGTGTCTCGAGCGGGTTGGACAACCGGATGACCCAGCCGGCTCTGGCCTCGAGCGTGAAAGGGGGAGCGGCCCGTCCCACTACGACCAGGATGTCGACGCCTGGGCCGGGCACGGGTTCCGGCCTATCCGCAGTCGAAGGGTGTGGGAACGGGCACCATCAACCAGCATGCTACCGACCGCCGGTGACATCGCGGACATCTCTGGTCACATGGAGACCTGGGATGCCATCCGCGCTCGCGGCAATGTTCGGTCCTAGGACGACCGGGCGAACACTCCGGAGCACCTCGATCGGATTCTTGAAGCCGGGTGACGCTCGCCGTCGGCGTCGAACCGCCAGAAATGGGACGTCGAACCGATCAGCCGGCGGTGACCGAGCGCAGCTCCTCGAGCGACTCGTCCATCAGTCGTCGGAAGGCCAGCGGGTCATTCTGTTGGACCCACCCGGCGAAGGCCACGTGGAATACCGTCACGCCGGCTTGAGCCGCGAGGACTGCTGCGCTCGCTGATACGCCGCGCTCGATCAGGGCCTCTCCGATGGCACCGGCAAGGGTTTGGAGCTTGATGAGCTCGCGCTCCTTGAGCTCCGGGTTGGCCTCGATGATCGCGGCACGGGTGCGCGCGAAGTCGTGACGCTCGATGAACATCTCGGCCACCGGATCGAGTCCGGCTGTCACCACGGCAAGTGGGGTCGCTTCCGGTGGCGCGGCGGCCACAGCCTCGAGCCAGAGGCGCCCGAGCTCCTCTGAGCCGCTGAACAGCACCTCGCGCTTGTCGGTGAAGTAGCGGAAGAACGTTCGTTGCGTCAGCCCAGCGCGTTCGGCGATCTCGGAGACGGTCGTCGCCTGATAGCCCTGTTCCGCGAACAGGGTGATTGCGGCCACTACGAGACGACCTGCTGCATCGGGCTTCCAACGCGACATCTGGCATGAGCGTAGTTGATGA
>JBEKOI010000143.1:0-9861 GCA_049521915.1 Acidimicrobiales bacterium
CGGAGAATTTCTAGGGTATCTGGCCGGAGAACCACCAAATACACTGCCCCTTGGGCCGCGATCTGTACTTGGGGCTGTCGATGGGCGGGCCTTCGATTGCAAATGATGTTGTGTTTGACTCTGGAGGGGAATCGATATTTTGCAGGCCAGGAGCAGAAGCCGGCAGCACAAGGATGGCCCATGTCCTCCTGGCGCAATTTGTGTTGTCACTGACAGTTCCGCAGTAGGTCCGCAGAGAAGACGTTCGCTCCGCAGGAACAGTCGGAGGTCCAACCGCACACCGGCCACAGCTGTTGTCCTGTCCGCCGTCCTGCTCGTTCTGGGGCCGGCTTCAGCCGTCGCCTTCACGGCCACCGCAGTGGGTGCAGCCGGTCTCCAGTCCGCGGTGACCGCCGTAGGGGGCCAAGGCAATGGCACCGGCGCCAACCAGCTGACGGACCCCACCCAGGTGGCTCTCGACCCCCAGGGTGATCTCTTCGTCCTCGACAACGCCCAGTCCTTCGGGTCCAGCTCTGTCACCGGCGACCGGGTGGTCGAGTACCCGATATCGGCAACCTCGGGTACCTACGCCACGACGGGGACCGTCGTCGAGGGTCTGGCCAACCTGATCGACCCGACTGGCATCGCGCTCGACTCTTCCGGCGATCTCTTCGTTACCGACGGCGCCAACAACAGGGTCCTCGAGTTTCCCGTGTCGGCCAACGGCACCTACCCGACCAGCGGCATCACGGTGGCAGGGACCGGCGGCGAAGGCAGCGGCCCCACCCAGTTGAACGCGCCGACCAACCTGGCCATCAACGCCAGCGGCAACCTCTTCGTGGCGGACAGCGGCAACAACCGGGTGCAGGAGTTCATCCGCAGCGCGTCCGGCGCCTATTCGGCCAACGGGATCTCCGTGGCCGGCAGCGGTGTTGCCGGTTCAGGATCAACCCAGCTCTCGGATCCGGGCTCGCTCGTCTTCGACAGCCTCGGCGACCTCTTCCTGGCCGACAACGGCAACCACCGGATCCAGGAATTTGCCTTCAGCGCGACCACCGGCGGGTTCGCCGCCTCGGCGGTGACGGCGTACACAGAGCCCGGGGTACCGGTGACCTTCGGGCAGCTGGCCTTCAATCCCGGCGGCGACCTGTTCATGACCTGGACGTACCCGATTGCGGAATCCACAGTCGAGCTGGCTCCGAACGCCAACGGCACCTACTCGACGGCCTCGGTCACCATCCCGATGGAGAACCAGCCTCTGGGCATCGCCGCCGACTCCCACGGGAACCTGTTCCTCTCCGAGGGCGAGCTCACCTTCGATCCCCCCAGCCAGCCGGCCAACCTCGTCCAGGAGTTCTCGCCGACCTCCACGAGTGGCGTCTTCTCGAGCCTGGTCAGTCTGTCCGCGGTACAGGGCACAGGTGTCAGCCCGCTCAGCGACCCCTACGGCGTGGCCGTCGACGGGCATGGGAACCTCTACGTCGCCGACGCCGGAAAGAATGCAGTGGTCGAATTCCCACTGAATGCCGGCGGCGCCTCTTACGCCGCCACGGGGGCCACCGTTGCCGGCGTGGGTGGGACGGGGTCGGGTGCCAACCAGCTTTCGGACCCCGACGCAGTGGCGTTGGACAGTCACGGTGATCTGTTCGTCTCCGATTCCGGGAACAACCGTGTGGTCGAGTACACGGTTACTCCTTCTACCGGTGCATACTCGGCCAGTGGGATCACCGTTGCCGGAGCAGGTGGGACAGGCTCGGGGTCGAACCAGCTGAACGGCCCCGGCTCGTTGGCATTGGATGCCGAGGGTGATCTCTTCGTCTCCGACGCAGGCAACTCCCGGGTGGTCGAGTACCGCTTCAGCTCGGCCACGGATACGTACGCGGCGAGCGGGACCACTCTGGCCTCCGGCATCGAGAGTCCTTCGATCGCGCTGGGCAGCACCGGCAACCTGTACGTCGGGAATCCCTCCAGCAACGACATCCTCGAGTACACGTTGAACACCACAACGGGCACCTACTCGACCAAGGGGACCGTCGTGGCGAGGACCGGGGCATCGGGGGCAACGGCCATATCCGCCGGACCCGGCTCCCTCGCCGTCGACTCTCAGGGCGACATCTTCGTCGGTGGTGGTTACTTCGTCTACGACGTCGTGGAGTTCCCGTTCAACTCGTCCACGGGCCACTATCCAAGCTCACCCACGGTGTTGCTCGACCAGGGCACCGGACCCAGCGGAGTCAGTAACGTCTGGGGGCTGACGATTGACACACGCGGCGATCTCTTCATCGCCGACGCGTTCAACCAGCGGATCCAAGAGCTCGCCGGCATCGCCGGGTCATCAACGACATCGCCGCCGGCTATGCCCACTGTCACCGGAATCAGTCCGACGACCGGGCCTGCGGCAGGAGGAACCGGCATCACGGTCACCGGGACGAACCTCACGGGCGGCAGCGTGAGCTTCGGAACCGTTGCTGCTGCTGCGGTCACCTGCACCACCGGCTCGTGCACGGCAACCTCGCCGGCCGGATCCGGCGTGGTCAACGTAACGGTCACCACGACGGGAGGGACCAGTCTCACCAGCTCAGCTGACCAGTTCACGTACCAGGCGGCCACCCCTGCCGCCCCGATCATCACCTCGATCAGCCCGACCTCGGGGACCACGGCCGGTGCGACCTCGGTCACCATCACCGGTACCAACCTGGCCTCGGCGAACGCCGTCGACTTCGGCTCCGGCGCAGCCGGCATCACCAGTGACAGCGCAAGCCAGATCGTGGCCACCACCCCCACCGGAGCGGCCGGTGCCGTCAACGTGTCGGTGACCACGGGCGGTGGAACGACGACAGATGCAAACGCCTACACCTACGTGACGCCCGTGTCGACGTCGACCAACCTGATCCCGGATCCCGGTTTCCAGACTTCGACCGTGCCCGCGGACTCTTGGGGCTCAGCCCTCGCCCGTTCCCAGGTGGCTACGTATTCGAGCACGTGGTCGCTGGCCCAGACCACCACGTCGTCCAGCGGAGGCTGGGACCTCGACTCCAATCTGCCCTGGTGCGCCCCGATCAGCTCGAGCACGACGTATACCGCCAGCATCTGGGTACTCTCGACCGCGGCGGTCACCGTCGACCTCAACGTGGATCTGTTGGGCTCGAACGGGAGCTACGTCAACAGCGTGAACGGGCCCAATGTCACGCTCGTTCCGAACACCTGGACTCAGCTCAGCGTCACCAGTTTCAAGCCCACGTCCTCCGAGGCCCTCGCGGGCATGGAGCCCAACTTCTCCAAGGCGACCAAGGGCACCGTCATCTACTGGGACGACATGTCGTTGACGGCGTAACTCTTCAGCGACGATTCGGCGGCCGAGGTCAGGATGGCGATTTCGGCATTCACCGGGACCCTTCACCGGAGGTGATCGACGGCCACTCGGTGGGTGACCAGTCCCCCTCCGGGTCCGTCGTTTGACCCACTTCGATCAGGTGACCATCGGGATCGCGGATGTAGCAACGGATCTCAAACTGGTGCTGCTTCGGCGGCGTCAGGAATTGGGCACCCCGGGCACTCCATTCGGCGTACACGGCTTCGATGTCTCTGACCCGGATGTTGAGGAAACTGCTGACCCGATCGGGATCGGGCGGCGTCTCCAGCGTGACCGCAGGCTTGTCGTCGGTCGGGCCTCCGCCGAAATTGATGACGATCCAGCTGTTGGACAGCTTGACGTTGACCGGACCCTTGTCGGTTCCTCGAAAAACCACCGTGCCCCCCAGCACTTCGGTGTAGAAGCGCCTCGAGCGCTCGACGTCATCCGAGACGATGAAGTGGGTCAGCAGAATTTCCTCAACTGCTGGGACTTCGGCCATCTGGGCACCTCCACTGGTCGGGGTCGCACAACCCCTTTCGGCGGAGTGTGCTCACGATATTTCCATGATCGTTGATCCGCCCCCGGGACCCATTTCCGACTCACCATACGCCGCTGCTCTTCGGACGGTCAATGGCTCTTGGACGGGTGGGAGCGAGGGTGAACTCCCGATCGAGAGCGTGCTCGGCACGCCTTCCCCGTGGCCGTCGTCGCATTCATGGACTGCCGGTCAGGGAATTGGAGGCGAGGCGAGAATCACCGTCTAGCCTTGGCGCGAGGTGAGTGATGGAACCGATCCCGGCGATTGAGGTCAGCGAGGTTCGCTTCGACGACACGACCGACGTGGTCGTCGTCGGTCTGGGTGCTGCGGGCGCGTCGGCGGTCGTGGGGGCGCGACAGGCGGGTGCGGGCGTACTGGCCGTCGAACGGAGCGGGGGACCCGGAGGGACGTCCGCTCACTCCGGCGGCCTCATCTACCTGGGAGGCGGCACGGCTGTGCAGAGCGCCTGTGGCTTCCAGGACTCGCCGGAGAACATGGCGGCGTTCCTCCGGGCCGCTCTCGGGCCCGGCGTCGACGACGACCGCGTGGACGCCTATTGCCAGGGCTCGCCCGAGCACTGTGATTGGTTGGTCTCCATCGGGGTGCCCTTCCGGGCGTCCTTCTGCGAGGAGCCGAACCGCGAATCGGCGGATGACGCGGGGCTCCTCTTCAGTGGCGGCGAGGATTCCTATCCCTTTGACGAACTCGCGGTGCCGGTACCGCGCGGCCACAAACCGCAGTACGTCGACTCCGCCGGCGGCTTCCTCATGGAACGCCTCAGTGCAGCCGTATCGACCAGCGGCGCCCGCGTGGCGGCCGGCGCCGCCGCGGAGGCGCTGGTCGTCGACAGCGGGGACGTCATCGGGGTGCTCGCGAGGACCGATGACGGACCCCGTGCCATCCGGGCCCGTGGCGGAGTGATCCTGGCCACTGGTGGTTTTATTCACAGCGAGACGATGGTCGCCGAGTATTGCCCTCTGGCCCACGTGCCGGACCCGGCATGGCGGATCGGCACTTCGAACGACGACGGCCGCGGGATCCGCATGGGCGTAGGCGCCGGCGCCGCGGCGACCAGGCTCGACTCCTTCGAGTGTGCGCTGCCCCTCGGGCCTCCTCACCGGCTGGCGCGGGGGATCCTCGTCAACCGCGACGGTGAGCGGTTCATCAACGAGGATGCCTACACCGGCCGCATCGGGCTCCATGCTCTCCGCGACCACGACGGCTTCGTCCACATGATCACCGACGATGTGATCCACGAGCCGAATTCGATCGGGCTCCGGATCGGCTTCGCCGCGGCCACCCCGGAGGAGCTGGCCCTCGATCTCGGGGTTCCGCCGGACGCTCTGGCTCGCACAGTGCGCGATTACAACGAGGCCGCGGCCCGCGGGGACGACCCGGCGTTCCACAAGCGGTCGCCCTTCCTGCAGCCGATCGGCGTGCCGCCGGCCAGCGGTATCGGCGCCATCGACCTGCGCGTCGACCACGGTGCGATCTACGCGACCTTCACGCTCGGCGGTCTTGTCACCGACACCGATGGCGCCGCGCTCGACAACGGGGGTCGTTGCATCTCGGGGCTCTACGCCGTGGGCCGGACCGCGGCCAGCCTGGCGGCCCACCACTATGCCAGCGGCATCAGCCTCGGCGACGCTTCGTTCTTCGGCCGCCGCGCCGGCCGGCACGCGGCAGCCCAAGCTCGAACAGACCACTCCTCGCTCCGCTAGGTCGTATCGGCGCAGCATCGATTTGCACCGGTGCCGGCCGCCACAGGTGGTTCCGGAACCCTTCGATTCTGAGAGCCCTTGTTAGGCAGGACGGAGCGAAAGTGCCAGGCGGGGCACGACGAAGGAGGCGAGAAAGATGGGCAAGAACCTCTTTCCGGTGCAGCGGAAGGCGGCGACCCCACCCTCGGCCGCGTCGAAGGTCAGCGTGCGGCTCAGGTTTCGGCCGTTGCGGATCTGCAGGGTGTGATGCCCGGCTTCGATCGGTAGTTCGATCGTTTCGTCCATTTCGAGCGACCCGGCCCGCTCACCGTCGACCACGACATCGAATGTGCCCCGACGGACCTCGACACCGATCGCCTTGTGCGTCAGCTTGAGAGTTGCCGACATCTCAAATCCGGCCCGGGAAGCGAGGGCACGGTCAGCAGCGCGGTCATTTGAAGCAGGCCTTGATGGCGGCCCACCCGGCTGGTTGCAGCTCTTCGGGTTGGCTGGGAACTGGCGCGGACGTGAGGTTCCCATCGTTGAAGGTGAAGTCCGGGCCCCAGAAATAGAGACCGGCCTCCTTGTGAGCCTTGTAGAACTGGCACGCAGCGTCGAACCAGTTGGCCTGGATCGACTGGTTGAACTTCCCGTTGACGGCGATGTAGGGGGTTTTGTAGGCACCGTCCACGGCCTCGATGCCGACCTCGTCGATCGTGACATTGCTGTCGGCAGTCCCGTACGGCTTGGAGGCGAGATAGGAGTTCCACCCGCCGAGCAGCTGGGACACCGACCAGCTGGGGGTGGCCTTGGTGAGGCCCGGATAGGAGTCCATTCCGACCGAAGTGCCCGCGTGGACCTCGCTCTTGTCGTGGGGGAGGCTGGCCCTCCAGCTCGTGGCGAAGACCAACTGGCGATGGTAGATCTTCTTGGCCCAGGTGATGAGTGACGACCATTGCGTGGACGTCGAGAGACTGGCGAGCTCGAGCGAGATGGTGAAATCGGTCACCCCGTCCGATTGGGCCATGATCAGATATGGGGCCAGCATGTCTGCGTAGCTCGTGAACCACGTCGGTCGGTTCTTCGGGTCGATGTCACCTCGCCACTCGGGGCTCAGATTGGCCTCGTCCATGAGCGGTCGAAGGAGCACGTGCAGACCTGCCAGCTGGGCCGCCTTGACGAGAACGGCTACCCGGGCCGGTGCCGGCGACTCTGAAGTGGGTCCTCCGCTGCACTTGTTGGCGGTGTAGGCGTAGACGCAGTTCGCATCGAGTGAGGGCGTGTAGAACGGGAACGCGATGGCAACGGCGTTTGCGTCCAGGGACTTGATGCCCTTCATCTCATTGGTCGCGTCGGCCTGCCATTGGTTTGCCGCCTCACCGTTCTCCTCCACGTAGACGTTGACTCCGTGTTGGGTCGTCGTCGACCCGGAGGGGGCCGTGGTGGCACTTCCGGGCGTGGCCAGCACCGTCGACATGAGAAGTCCGACCGCGGCGGAGAGCACGGCAATCCGAATCACGGGAACAGACCTGCGGGTCCGTCGAACAATGATCATCAACACTCCATGTTTCCGGGTAGGCGAAGGCAGACCCTCACGCCCTGTCTCTACCCTCAAACGAGCTCATAGCCCTTTGCGTTACGGGGCGTCCCGTCTGCGAAAAGCCCCGCTGGAGGTGCGGCAATGGCTGCCGGACCGCCGAAACCCTACGGGATGCACACCGAGACTACTGCCTGGCCATATGAAGGCGTAGCTCGGCCTCGGGGTCGGTGATGAGCTCCCCGCTCAGATCGATGATGACTCGGTGGATCGTCCCGGTGAACCGGAAAGGTGTTTCGTAGTCGTCGATGACCGGTGAACCGGGGTCGGCGCCACAGGTCAGTGCCCCGGGATTTATGGCCAGGGGCACCGTTGTCGCAGCCTCGGCATTGCCGACGAGGGAATCGTCGATATAGAGCTGCATGAGCCCAGGCGCACCCTTTCCGTTCAGGAAATCCAGCTCGCCGGTGGGCTCGAACTCAAAGCGCAGGGCGTGGGATCCGGTCGGCACCGGGGCATCCGACCTGACCGTGTAGGTGGCCTTCCCGAGATAGTTGTGGGCGTAATGCATGAGTCCGTCCTTGACGTAGAAGCTGTATCCGCCGGCGGCGGTTCCCTGGGCGAACAACACCCCCTCGGCGCCTTCGCCGGGGATCTCCACCTCGGCCGTGATGCTGTGGGGACGGTTCAGCACCCTGGGCCCGGCGAAGAACGGCACCGATTGGGTGCCGGGGAAGAAGATGTAGCGGTCACGGGGCGGAGCGAGCAGAGGCTTCTCGACGAGAACGCGAGCGATCCCACTCCCATCCACGGGTAGGACGTCATATTTGCCCGCCTCGGCATACCAAGTCGCGATCATGGCGATGAGCCGCTCACGGTTGTTGGCGGCGACGTCGACGTTTTCGGCGAAGTCCTCATCCACGTGGTAGAGCTCCCAGCCGGTGGCGTCGAGCTTCGACAACGTCTCAGAGCTGATCGGCTGACCGAAGCCCACGCCGGCTTCGGCGAATGACGGCCCCGGCCACGGGCAGACCGCTCGCCAACCGTCGTGGTAGAGGGAGCGGTGGCCGAGCATCTCGAAGTACTGGGTGTGGTGGTTGGTCGGAGCCGACCCGTCGTTGAGGACGTGGGCGAAGCTCACTCCGTGGATCGGCGACTGTGCGACGCCTCGGATCGTCTGCGGGGACTCGATGCCGAGGAGGTCGAGGACCGTGGGCATCATGTCGATGATGTGCGCATACTGCTGGCGAACCTCGCCCTTCGCCTTGATTCCCTTGGGCCAATGGATGATGAACGGATCTGAGGCTCCACCACGATAGGTCTCGCGCTTCCAGCGCCGAAAAGGCGTATTCCCGGCCCAGGTCCATCCCCAGGGGTAGTGATTGAAGTGCTTGGGGCCGCCGATCTCGTCAATGACGGCCAGGCTCTCCTCCATGGTCTCGGGGGCGTTGTTGAAGAACTGGGCCTCATTGGTCGTCCCGTCCACCCCTCCTTCGGCGCTGGCCCCGTTGTCCGAAACGAACATCACGATCGTGTTGTCGAACTCATCGATCGAGCGGAGGAACTCCAGGACCCGCCCGATGTGATGGTCGGTGTGGCTGAGAAACCCGGCGAACACCTCCATCATGCGACTGGCCAGTCGCCTGGCGTCAGGCGAGAGTGAATCCCACTCGGGTACGTCGGGATCGTGGCGGGACAACACGGCATCCGGCGGCGCGATGCCAAGCTCCTTCTGTCGGGTGAACGTCCGCTCGCGATACACATCCCAGCCGTCGTCGAACTGCCCGGCATACTTGTCGGCCCACTCCTTGGGCGCATGGTGGGGCGCGTGGGTGGCGCCCGGGCAGAAGTTCAAGAAGAAGGGCTTGTCCGGGTCGACCTGTTTGGCATCGGCAATGAATCGGATGGCGATATCGGCGAGATCCCCATTGAGGTGATACCCCTCCTTTGGCGTTCGTGGCGGCTCGATCTGATGATTGTCGTAGACGAGGTCGGGGTCCCACTGACTGGTGTCACCGCCGAGGAAGCCGTAGAAGCGCTCGAAACCGCGCCCGAGCGGCCAACGATTGTACGGGCCGGCGCCCGTCTCCTGGTCAGCCGGGATCAGGTGCCACTTACCGACCATGTACGTGCTGTAACCGTGCTCGACGAGGATCTCGGAGAGGTAGCCGTTCTCGAAGGGGATGTTGCCGTTGTATCCGGGGTAACCGGTGCTGAATTCAGTGATGCACGCCATGGCATTCGAATGGTGATTGCGACCCGTGATGATGCAGGACCGACTCGGTGAGCAGAGCGCGGTTGTGTGCATGTTGTTGAAGCGCAGGCCGTTGTCGGCGAGCGCGTCAAGGGTGGGGGTCTCGATCGGGCTGCCGAAACATCCCAGCTGACCGAAACCGGTGTCGTCGAGCACGATGAACAAGACGTTCGGGGAGTCCTTGGGGGCCTTGGGAACGGTCGGCCAGGCCGGACTCGACTCATCCGCCGTCCGGCCGATTACGCCTGGGAAGCGGGTACCTTCGGGATATTGCTTCAGCGTCATGACGATGACCTCCTGGCCAGAAGATATCAGCGGGATCCCAAGGGGTCGATGGCCATTATCGGCTTGGTAGTACCGTGACCTGCCCAACGGGGACCTCCCGTCGAGGCGCGAAGACCGGGGTGATTCAACAGGACGTGAAGTCCTACCGAAGAGGCGTTCCGCCACCAGCCGGGTCCGTCGGATGGCGGATGGCGGATGGCGGATGGCGGATGG
>JBEKOI010000144.1:0-9788 GCA_049521915.1 Acidimicrobiales bacterium
CCGGTCAACCGGGGCAAGGGGGCGGCGGTGAGAACCGGGGTGTCACACGCCCGCAGCACCTACACGGCCTACATGGACGCGGACATGGCCATCGACCCGCGGGCGATCCCGAGGCTCGTCGACGGGTTGCGGGTCAACGACGTGGCCATCGGATCGCGGGCGCTGGCCGATTCGATGGTGGAGAGCTCGTATGCCATGCGGTCGGTCATGGGCAGGCTCTTCAACAGCTGCGTCACCACCGGGACCGGTCTCGGCCTCAACGACACCCAGTGCGGCTTCAAGGCCTTCCACACCTCGGTCGCCCGCCTCTTGTTCCACCTGGTCCGGATCGATCGGTTCGCCTTCGACGTCGAGGTGCTGGTCCAGGCCCACCGGCTCGGTCTCCGGATCACCGAGGTACCCGTCCAGTGGACCCACGTGCCCGGGAGCACGGTCCACCCGCTCCACGATTCGATCTCCATGCTGGCCGACGTCTCCTCCTCGAGGCTCGGGCTGCTGGCCACCCCCGCAGTGCCCGGCGTCGTCGTGCGCGACCCCTCCGGCACCTCCGACCCGGGGGCACTGGCCGAGCGGGTCCGCTCCTTCGTGGCCGGCTCGACGGAGGCAGGTCCGGCGGCCGTGGTGACGGACGGTCCGGCCGTGATCGTCCTCCTGCCCCTGGTCGACCCGGCCACGGTGGCCTCGGTCTGCGCCGCCCTCCGGGCTGCGTTCGAATCGCCGACGGTGACCCGGATGGCCTTCACCGGTGACGCACTGGCTGGACTGGGCCCCCTGGCCGGCCGGCTCGGAGCGGGGCCCGGCCCCGAGCCGAGGGTCGACCGCTAGCCGCTGGGGACGGGGTCGGGGCTGTGGTCGGCCACGCTGACCTCATCCGGCTCGTCCGCCGGGACGGAGGTCGTGGTGGCCTCCGCCTCCGGGTCGGACCCGGGGCCCGGGGCCCGGCGGGTGCCGACCGCTGCGGCCACCAGGATGAGGATACCGACCACGAGCAGGGTCCAGCCCACCGGGCCATGTCCGATGACCCACCACATCCCGGCCACGTCGGCGATGTGGTGCCGGATCAGGATGACGTCCCCCCAGATCGGTGAGGCAGAGAAATGGAAGTCGACCTGCGTGGCCCGCCCGGGGGAGGTGTTGGGGCCCTGGATGCCGAACAGGGCCCGCCAGTAGGGGTTGGCCGTCGCCCCCAGCCACTCCCCGTAGAAGAGGCGGACGGACAGGAAATTCACGAAGGCCGCCACCAGGGCCAGCACGACGGCCAGCGCCCGGACCAGGACACCGGTGATCCGGCGGCGGTCGGTGGCCTGCAGGACGGGGATGAGGGTCAAGGTGAGCACGGGTACCACGGGAAGGAGGAAACGGGGACCCCAGACGGACCCTGCGTCCCAGATACTCCACTTGGCGAAGAGGAGGATCCTCGGGACGACCAGGAGGAGGCACAGGACCCCGAAGCGACGGTTCCGCGCCCGGGCCGGGCCGACGAAGAGGAGCACCAGCCCGACCACCCCGAGGATCGTCAGCGGGTTGAACAGGAACATCCCCTTCCCCGGGCTCAACAGCAGGCCATCGAGGCCGTGCCACAGGGGGGTCACGAAGCCCCCGCCGGGACCGTAGGTGCCGACCAGCACCTTGTGGAACCGGAGCTCGTTGTACCAACCGAGCAGGCCGAGGCTCACGGCCATCGGTCCGAGGACGAGCACCAGTGTCCTCCGGGCGCGGATCACGGCCCACGGGACGAAGAAGGGTGCCGCCAGGAGCGCGACCCACACGCTGAACAACGAGTCGCTCCGGAACTGGGCCGCGCAGCCCGCGGCCACCCCGATCCACAGCGGGGCCATGGCGCGACCCTGACGCCAGCGGATGAAGCCCAGCATGATGACCAGGATGCACAGGGTCACCCCCGGCTCGCTCAACAGCTCCGTCGTGTACCACACCGCCATCGAGAAGAGGCCGTAGCCGACGGCGGCGATGAGCCCGTAGCAGGCGCGCCAGTCGAGGGCACGGGCGATCAGATAGATCAGGACGACGCAGAGTGCCGTCAGGATGGGGTCGATCATCGAGGCCAGCGCGGGGAAGTTCCCGGTCCACTTCGAGAGCGCGTACGGCGGCACCGCCAGCAGGCTGACGGCGATGCCGTAGGGGGCGTACAGCGTGGTGACCGGAAATCCGCCGCCCGCCGAGGTCAGCGATCCGTGGTTGACCAGGTTCTCGGTGACCCCCATCATGGCGTGGGTGTCGTAGACCTCGAGTTGGCCCTGGGTCACCCCGACATAGATACAGAGCACCCCGAAGAAGAGCGCCGACCCGATCCAGCGGTCGGACCACACGGATTGCCTCATCACCCTGTCCACGGCGCGCTGGACTATGACGCGCGCCCGTGGACCGGGCTGGAGACTGCTCCCGCGTCCCGGTCCAGCTCCGACAGGGCACGGCCCGCCATCGTTGTCGGCGACCCGGCCACAGCCCGTGACCCGGCGCGGTTCGAGCTGTGCACGGACCAGAGCCTAACCACCCGGCTCGCACTCCGGGGGGCAGCGGCCCGAAAACGGGTGTCGCTGCGGCGGTACACTGCACCCGGTGAGCGCGGATCCCTCGGACACGGCCCGGACGCCACCTCGACCGGCACGGCCGGAACGGGCTGCTCCCTCGGGCCGCCCCTTCGAAAGCGGGTCCGTCGACCTCGACGACAACCTGGACGGCGAGGATCCCCCCGCTCAGCAGGGCGCGGCGGGCACGACCGCCGACCGGGACGACATGGCCACCATCGACACGTCCGCGTCGATGTCCATCCTGCCCGTGGCCAGGCCTCGGACGGACGATGAGGTGCCCGACCCGGCCAGGCGATCCGACGTCGACGAATGGGGCCGCTCCGAGCACATGCGCTCGATCGTCCGGCGCCTCTACAACCCGGTGTACCGCTACTGGTTCCGCGTGGAGTGGGAAGGGCTGGAGAAGATCCCGCGACACGGAGGGGCCTTGCTGATTGCCAACCATGCCGGTGCCATCCCCTCGGACGCCCCGGCCATCATGCACGGCATCGAAGAGGAGCTGGGCCGACCGGTGTACGGCCTGGCCGACTACTTCTTCAGGACCATCCCGGTGGTGGGGACCATGTGGTCACGGACCGGGGGCGTACCCGCCCACCCCGACAACGCCTACCGGCTGCTGCACGACCAGCAGCAGTTGGCCCTTGTGTTCCCCGAGGGAACGAAGGCGACCTCGAAGACCTACTCGGACCGGTACCGACTCCGCCGATTCGGGCGGGGCGGGTTCGTGGAGATCGCCATGAAGGCGGGTGTGCCCATCGTCCCCATCGCCGTCATCGGGGCCGAGGAGTCGATGCCCATCCTCTTCCGGTTGAACACCGTGGCCCGAGTCCTCAACCTGCCGTACTTCCCGGTGACCGTCAATTCCCTACTCATGGGGCCGGTCGGTTACGTGACCTACTTCCCGGTCAAGATCAAGCTGCGCGTCCTCGATCCCGTCTCCTTCGACGTGGAACCGGGTCTCGAGCGGTACTCGAGGAGCCGGGTGATGGATGAGGCCGAGAACATCCGGGCCAGGCTCCAGGACTCGATCCACGACATGCTGCGCGAGCGCCGCAGCATCTGGTTCGGCTGAGCCATGGGGCGGCGCGTGTTGATCACCGGGCTCGACACCTTCTGGGGCGGTCGCATGGCCCAGGCCCTGGAGGCCAAGGCCGACATCGAGATGATCCTCGGCCTCGGGGCCAATGAGCCCCGGGTGCCCCTCGAGCGCACCGAATTCGTCCGCTCCGATCAGAAGTACTCGATCCTCAGCCGGATCGTGCGGGCCACCCAGGTCGACACCATCGTGCACACGTTTCTCGAGACCAACTCGGTCAACGTGTCCGCCCGGGCCCTGCACGAGATCAACGTCATCGGGACCCTCAACCTGCTGGCCGCGGCCGGCTCGGCCGGGTCCTCGGTACGCCAGGTCGTGGTCAAGTCCTCGACCCACGTCTACGGCTCGGCGGAGACGGACCCGGCCTGGTTCCGTGAGGAGGACACCCGCCAGAGCCCGGTCCGGACACGTGTCGAGCGGTCCCTCATCGAGGTCGAATCGCTCGTCCGCGACTTCACCGAGGACAACCCGCACCTGGTGGTCTCGGTGCTCCGGTTCGCCAATGTGCTGGGCACCGACATCATCACGCCGGTGAGCTACAACCTGCGTCGCCGGCTGCTGCCGTGCATCGCCGGCTTCGATCCGCTGGTCCAATTCATCGAAGAGGACGATGTGGTCCGCGCCCTTGAATACGTCACCAGCCACCAGGTCCCCGGGGTGTTCAACGTGGCCGGCTCGGGCAAGCTGACGTGGAGCGAGGTGGCGTCCATCTGCAACGGCTACCTGCTGCCCCTGCCACCGTTTCGGCCACGGGCCTTCGTGGCCCCGTTGCGCCGGATCGGGGCCGTCCAGTTCCCACCGGAGGTGGAGGGCCTGACCCGCTATGGCCGTGGTGTCGACACCTCCCGCCTGATGGGAGCCGGGTTCGAGTACCGCTACACCAGTGCCGGTGCCGTGGAGAGCTTCGCCCGGGCCAACAACCTGCGCCGGGCCACCGGCTCGGGCGAGCCGCTCTACCGCTATGAACAGGACGTCGAGCAGTTCTTCCGCCACTCCCCCGCCGTGGTGCGCGGCATCGACGGCTGAACGGGCCGGGGCTCGTCGGTCCTGCAGCCGCTCACTCGGGCTTCGGGGTGGCCTCGACGATGAACTGGTAGCCGAACATGGTCGGCCACAGGGAGAGCAGCACGTGGTCCACCAGCCGTAGCCACTGCGCCTTGCCCCCCTCCACGCCGAGGGCATCGAGGGGCAGACCCACCGGCTCGAGCCGTCGGACGACGAATCCCTGGCGCTCGATCAGCTTGCGGATGCTCCGGCGGGTGAAGAACCTCAGGTGGGTCGAGTCGAGGATCCCCCGTTGGTCGTAGTCGAACATCCCGAGCGTGGAACGGAAACGCGGGTACCAGTGGGCGATGTTGGGGACGCAGAAGATGGCTGTGCCCTCCGGCGCCAGCAGGGTGCGGACCTGCCGCATCAGCGCCCCCGGGTTCACGAGATGCTCGAGCACGTCGGCAGCCAGCACCATGTCGAACCCGGTGCCCACCTCGGACGGAACCCCTTCGTTGAGGTCGGCCCGGTAGAACGCATCGGTGCGGCCCTCCACCCCGGCGATCTCGTTGAGATCGACGCCCGTCACATGGTGGCCCATGGCCCGCAGGCGCTCGGACAACAGCCCGCTGGAACATCCGAGGTCGAGGATCCTGCCCGGTGGCCGGGACTTGAGAAGGGTCGAGATGCGGCCGTGCGAGCTGTCCTCGCTGGGCTTGAGCTGGTACTCCTCGTTGAGAGCGATGCGGCTCCCGTCCCCGAAGCCGGCCTTCTGCAGCCGGTAGGCGACCACGTCCTTGGTGACGTCGGCGGCGTAGCCCATGCCGTCGACGTAGCAGATCTCGTCGCCGTAGTAGGTGGGAATGGGAACCTCGGCGATCCGCATCCCGGCATCGTGGAGCTGGATGATGATCTGGGTGTCGAAGTTGAATCCGTCAGAATTCCGCTCGAAGGGGAGCTGCTTGAGGGCGGCCACCGAGTAGGCGCGGTACCCGGAGTGGAACTCGGTCAGTTCGGTCCCGAGGGCCGCATTCTCCAGGCGGGACAGGATCCGGTTCCCCACATACTTGTAGAGCGGCATGCCACCCCTGCGAGCGGCGCCCTTGATCATGATCCGGGAGCCGAACACGGCGTCGGCCTCCCCGGCCAACAGCGGGGCCACGATCTCGGGCAGCGATTCGGGCGCGTACTGCCCGTCGCCGTGGAGCATGACCACGATGTCGAGGCCGTGCTCGATGGCCAGGTCGTAACCGGCCTTCTGATTGCCGCCGTAGCCCAGGTTGGTGGGCTGCCTGATCAGGGTGATGGGCAGGTCCGAGACCTGCTGGTAGCCGAGGCCCACCAGATAGGTCGAGTCCTGGCTGTGATCGTCGCTGACGATGACCTCTTCGATGTCCGAACGGATCTCCACCGGGATGCGGTCGAGCACCTTGGCCAGCGTCGTCGCCGCGTTGTAGGCCACGACGAGAATCCCGATCCTCTTCTTTGCTCCAGACGTCACGTCCGATCCCCCCATTTTCCACGAACGACCTGCCCTCTAGCGTATTCGGCAATTCGTCCCAGGGAAAGACCGGAGGGCCACCTCCGGGCCCGGACAGGGCAGAGGACCGACCAGCTCCAGACGTCCCGGGCCTCGACCGGGCTACCCCCTGGCGGGCAGATTTGCGCAGGTCACAGGGCCGACGATCAGTCGTTCCCGATCCACCTGGGCACCAACTGACGGCGCTGGACGGCCCACTCCTCGACGGTCATGGCGTAACGGACGTGATCCTCCCATTCGCCGTTGATCTCCAGAAATCCGAGCGCCACCCCTTCGGACCTCATCCCCAGCTTCTCGACCACCCGCCGGCTGGGCCGGTTGCGAGGGATGATGGCCACCTCGATCCGATGCAGCCGGAGCGTCTCGAATGCGAATTTCAGGACCACGACCACCGCTTCGGGGATCAGTCCCTGGCCGGCCGCCTCCTTGTCGATCCAGTAGCCGATGGATCCGTTCTGGAACGGGCCCCGTTGGATGGACGACAAGGTCACCTCACCCACGAACCGGCCCTCGAAGAAGATGCCGAACCCGAATCCGCTGCCAAGCTGGCGTTCACGCTCCCGCATGCCGCAGCGGGCGGCAAAGCTGGCCGAGTCCTCGGGGGCCAGGGGTGCCCCCTTGGACCGCGGCTCCCATGGGACGAGCCAGTCGCGGCAGCGGTCCCGGACCTCGAACCACGCCTCGTAGTCGCTGTCGACCAGGGTGACGAGGCGGACCCGGAGCCCGGAGAGCTCGAGTGAACGGACAACCGGTGTGGGGGTATGGCGGATCATGACCCGACCATGCCTACCTCTGTGAGGAACGGCTCGCAAACGGGAACGCCCGTGAGCCCAGAATTCGTCGAATCCACCAGCGCATCGTGCCCGATAGCCGATCGCCGGCGCTAATCCGGAATCGGCCCCTCCGCACGGCGGGCCGGATCCGCCGGCCCGTGGGCGGGGGCCTCCGCACCGGAGCCCTCGGGCCTCGGGCGGTCCTTCCGGCGAGAGCCCTCGGCGGCGGGCGAGACCTGGTCGGTGCGGCCGATTCCGTGCCCCTCCGAGGACCGGAGATGACCGCGTGATCGAGATGGACAGAGCTAGAGTCGCGCCAACGGAACAGTCGGTGCGGTGTGGGGCCAAGATGACCAATGGGCGGGTTCGGCGCCGCCGGTGGAGACGATGCTCAGCCAAGCGACTTCCGGAACGGCACCGGCGACTCGGAGTACGGGGGCCGGGCTGTTGACCAGTGGTGCCCACTCCAGGCGACGGTCCCGCAGCCGTTACCCGAGGGCCGTCCGGATGATCGTGCGGATCACCGTCCTGGTCGCCGTGCTCCTGGGTCTGGGCATTCGGACATGGTTGATCTTCCATACACCCATTAACTCCGACGAAGCCGTGGTCGGTTTGATGGCCGCCGCCGGTCTGCACGGGCACTTCAACGCCTTCTACTGGGGACAGACCTATGGCGGAACCGCCGAGACCGGACTCACCACCTTGTTCTTCGCCGTGTTCGGCCAGACGGTGCTGGCGGCACAGCTGACAGTTGTCACCCTGTCCGCAGTGTCGGCCCTCCTGACGTGGCGCATCGCCCTCCGGCTGGTGCCGTCGCCCGGCGTGGCCGCCATGGCCGGTGCCCTGGTGTGGGTGGCACCGTTCGCCTCCATCAGCTTCTCGGTCCTGTTCTACGGATTCCGGGGGGTCACGCTGGTCTGCGGGCTCATCGTGCTCCTGGCGTCCCTGCGCATTCTCGACGGGCATCGGTCCGCTATCGAATTCGCCGTCCTCGGTCTGGCGGCCGGCGTCGGGTGGTGGTCGTCGCCGGAGATCGCGTACTACCTCATCCCGTCCGGGCTGCTCCTCCTCGGCGCACTGGTCGTCACCACCGGATCCCGATGGCGGGTCTGGGTCCCTGGGGGAGCCATCGCCCTGGTGGCGACGGCCCTCGGCGCCCTTCCCTGGCTATGGGCGAACTTCCACACCCACTTCGCTTCGCTCAACGGAGCCACGTTCAACGTCCGGGCGCGGCCCCTCGACTTCTCGGGCCGCCTCAACTCGTTCTTCAGCTTGGTCTTCCCGACCGAGCTCGGCGTGCGGAGAGGCAACGATCTGGCGTGGATCGCGTCGGGGTTGGGCCAGCCGGTCGTCAAAGTCCTCACCACCGTCCTCGTGGCCCTGGTCATCGTCTCGTTGCTGCTGTGCCTGGCCAGGCCGGGGCGGGCCATGGCCATCGGCGCCGCCGTCCTGGCCTTCCCCCTGGTCTACGCCCTCTCACCGGCCTCGACGCAATTCGCCAACGGTCGCTACGGCGTCTTCCTCCCGCCCCTGTTGGCCATGGCCGTCGTCATCGGGCTGTGCGAGGCGGCCCGGAGACTGGCCGGACGTGCCCCGGTCCGGCGACCGGCCGGCGCTCCCGTCCACAACGGCGTCGGTGAGGGAAGCACGTCAACCGGCACCGCAGTGGTGACGGTCATGGCCGGTTTCGTGCTGGTGGCCCTGCTGTTCAGCGTGGTCACGTTCTCACAGGCCACCGGCCAGCCCCATGCCTTCACCCGGAGGTGGGGAAATCCCGACCGGACCTCCCTGGAGGCGGTGACGAGATTGGAGAAGTCCGGCGTCACCACCGGCTACGCCGACTACTGGGTGGCCTACAAGCTCGACTTCCTCAGTCAGAACCGATTGACGATCACCCCCATCGGTCAAGACGTCATCCGGTCGGCCGCCATCGAGAACGATGTCCTGGCCAGCAAGCGGCCCGCGTGGGTCTTCGTGCCGCCGGATGAGGCCAATCGCGGCGCCTCCCAATTCTCGGCCCCGGTGTTGACGATCGGACCGGACGGCGTCCCCCAGGCATCGTTCGTGGCCACGTTGGACCGTCTCAACGTGCGCTACCGGGTCATCCGCACCGGATTGTTGAATGCCGTCGTGCCCGACCGCCCGGTCACGCCCGTCCAGGCCGGGATGCCCGGAGCGCCGACCTAGGGCGGTCGGGCTTGTACGCCGTCAGCGCTGGTCACGCCGGTCACACCGGTCGCGCCGTCAGCGCCGTCAGCCCGACGCCAGCTTGGCCAGCGAGATGCTCTTGACCGTAATGGTTCCGGTCCCGTTGAAGCTCACGCGGACGGCCACCTCGTCTTCGCTGGTCACGACGAACTGATAGTGGCTGCTGGTGGCCGAGGGCGACAGCGGGCTGCTCTGCAGGACGGCCACCCTCCCGCGCGGCGGCTTCTTTATCCCGATCACCTGTCCGAGCGCCGCTCCCGGAGCGCTGTCGTCGAGGTCGTAACGGATGACGGCCTCGTAGCGCCCGGGAAGCACCTCCCAGAAGGGACCGAGCGCCACGTCGCCGTCCTGGCCGGAGCCGTGCGCCACCACCGCCGTCCCCTCCTTGGTACCCACCTGGGAGGCGAGCACACTGGCCCTGATGGTCACCGGCGCCGGAAGCTGCGCCGGTGACGTCAGGGCGAGGACCAGACAGACCAACCCCGCGGCTCCCAGTGCTCCGAGCACGCGCCGTCGGATGCGGGCAGGACGTCGTGCCACTGCCACCAGCCAGTACAGAGCCGTGGCCGAGAACAACAGGACGCAGGCCAGGCCCCACAGGTCACGCGCATTCCCCCAGGGGATGGTGCCGGGCA
>JBEKOI010000145.1:0-9723 GCA_049521915.1 Acidimicrobiales bacterium
CTGAGCTTTCAGCGCCTCTCGGCACACATCGGCCCCCTCTCTCCTCCACCGGGGAGCAACGGGCAGACACTGGGGAGCGGACGGGGCAGACACCGGGGAGCGACAGGGCCGACGAGCTACGGTCCCGGGGCGCGACGTCAGCCGAAGACGAGCCTTGGAGGAACGTTCGGCCCGTCGGATCACCGCGGGCCGGCGGACGTCAGACCAACACCGAGTGGACCGAAGGCTACCGCGAAGCCTCCTGCCCGTCGTTGGGGCCGGTATCGTGAGGGGATGCCCGCCAAGGATGTCCGGGTCGTCGAGGTCTCGGGCCGGACCGTCGACATCTCGAGTCCTGACAAGGTCTACTTCCCCGAACTGGGCGCGACCAAGTTCGACCTCGTCTCCTACTACCTCGACATCGCCGACGCCCTCATCAATGCTGCAGGGGACCGGCCCGCCCTGCTGGAAAGGTTCCCCGGTGGTGCCGGGGGGTCGTCGTTCTTCCAGAAGCGGGTCCCGGCCAACGCCCCGAGCTGGCTTCGGACCACCGTGGTGACCACGCCGAACGGCACCACGTCGAACGCACTCGTGGTGGCCGATATCTCCCACGTCCTGTGGGCCGTGAACCTCGGATGTCTCGGTCTGCACCTGTGGCCCTACCGTGCCGATGACCCCGACCACGCCGACGAGCTCCGCATCGATCTCGACCCGCAGCCCGGGACCTCCTTCGACGACGTCCGCATGGCGGCCGCTCACGTTCGGGAGCTCCTGGCCGAGCTGGGCATCGTCGGCTACCCGAAGACGACCGGAAACCGCGGTATGCACATCTACGTGCGGCTGGAGCCGCGCTGGGACAGCTTCTCGGTTCGTGCCGGTGCCGTGGCCCTGGCCAGAGAGCTCGAGCGCAGGCACCCGGACCTGATCACCTCGAACTGGTGGAAGGAGGAACGTGGCCAGCGTGTCTTCGTCGACTTCAACCAGAACGCGCCCCACAAGACGGTGTTCGGAGCCTGGTTCGCCAGACCGCGGGTCGGTGGCCAGGTCTCCACCCCGCTGGAGTGGGACGAGGTCGACTCGGTGGACCCGGAGGAGCTGACCATCCGAACGGTACCGGAGCTCGTCCGTCGGCGGGGCGACCCGTGGGCGGGGATGGGCGACGACCCGCAGTCGCTCCAGCCCCTGTTGGACATGGCCGCCAAAGACAGATCCGACGGGCTGCACGACGCGCCGTGGCCGCCCGAGTACCCCAAACAGCCCGACGAGCCACCCAGGGTGGCACCGAGTCGAGCCAAGCGGGGCTAGGGGCGATGGATCCGGTCACCGCGTTGCGGCGGATCGCCTACCTGCTCGAGCGTGACGGCGCCCACTCCTACAAGGTGCGGGCCTTTCGCAATGCCGCTGCAGCCGTCTCCGAGCTTCCCGCCGGCGAATTGGCGACCATGTCGCCGGCCCTGCTCCAGAAGATCCCCGGTATCGGCAAGACGAGCGCGCAGGTGATCATCGATGCCGCCCACGGCGCCACCCCCGCCTATCTCGAGAAGCTCGAATCGGCCGACCAGCCGGTCATGAGCGCCGAGGCCTCCAGGCTGCTCGAAAGCCTGCGAGGCGACTGTCACAGCCACTCGGACTGGTCGGACGGGGGAAGCCCGATCCGGGAGATGGCCGAAGCGGCGATGGCGGTCGGGCACCGTTACTGGGCCCTGACCGACCACAGCCCCCGCCTGACCATCGCCCACGGGCTCGATGCCGACCGACTCCGTCAGCAACTCGACATCGTCGCCGGTCTGAACGCCGAGCTGGCGCCGTTTCGCATCCTGACCGGCATCGAGGTCGACATCCTCGAGGACGGGGCGCTGGATCAGGATCCCGAGCTCCTGGCGCAGCTGGATGTCGTGGTGGCCAGTGTCCATTCGAAGCTCCGGATGGATGCACCGGAGATGACAGCGCGGATGTTGCGTGCCGTCCGGAGTCCCCACACCGACATCCTGGGGCATTGCACGGGTCGCATCCTCGTCGGACGCGGTCGTCCCCAGTCGCAGTTCGATGCCGAGGCCGTGTTCGGCGCCTGCGCCGAGACCGGCACGGCGGTGGAGATCAACTGCCGTCCGGAGCGACTCGACCCCCCCGAGCCGCTGCTCTCCCTTGCCCTCTCCCTCGACTGCGTGGTGGTCGTGGACACCGATGCTCATGCGCCGGGCCAGCTCGAATGGCAGCGACACGGGTGCGAGCAGGCTGCACGGGCCGGCGTCCCCGTCGACCGGGTCATGAACGCCCTTCCCATGGAGGACTTTCTGGCCTGGACGGCGAGCCACGCCGCCTAGGCCACGCCACCTAGGCCCCGGCACCCGGCACACCCCTCCGCCCCCTGGTTACGATGGGCCGGTGCCGCTCCCCGTCGTGCCCCCGGTGTCGCCGATGCTGGCCAAGCTGGCCCGGAGCCTCCCCGAGGACGAGGGCCTCTTCTACGAGCCCAAGTGGGACGGATTCCGGTGCATCGTGTTCCGTGACGGTGACTCCGTCGTCCTGGGCAGCCGCAACGAGAAGCCGCTCAACCGGTACTTTCCGGAGCTGATCGAGTCCTTGCTGGACAATGTGCCGGACCGCTGCGTGCTCGACGGAGAGATCGTCATCGCCGGGCCCGCCGGCCTCGACTTCGATGCCCTGTCGCAGAGGATCCATCCCGCCGCCTCACGGGTCAAGCTCCTCGCCCAGGAGACGCCGGCATCGTTCGTGGCCTTCGATCTCCTGGCGCTCGACGATTCGGACCTCCGGGCGGAGCCCTACGCCATCCGGCGGAGGGCCCTCGAGAAGGCGCTCGGCAAGGCCAGACCGCCGATCCATCTCACGCCCGTGACGACCCAACCGGACCGGGCCCGGGACTGGTTCTCCCGGTTCGAGGGAGCCGGACTGGACGGGGTCGTCGTGAAGGCGGGGGATCTGCAGTATCAACCCGGCAAGCGGGTGATGCTGAAGGTGAAGCACGAGCGGACGGCCGACTGCGTGGTCGGGGGGTTCCGCTGGCACAAGGAAGGCGGTGTCGTCGGGTCGCTCCTCCTCGGGCTCTTCGACGACGCCGGCGCACTCCAGCACGTCGGGGTGGCCTCCGGTTTCAGCGTCGCCCGCCGCGCCGAATTCGTCGAGACCCTCGAGCCGTACCGGAAGGCCGCCCCGAAAGAGCACCCGTGGCTCCTCGAGGTCGACACCGCCGGTCGGGTTCCGGGCGCGCCGAGCCGGTGGAGCGGTGGAAAGGACCTCAGCTGGGAGCCGGTGCGCCCCGAGCTGGTGGCCGAGGTGGCCTACGACCATCTCCAGGGTGACCGCTTCCGTCACGCCACCTCGTTCGTCCGGTGGCGACCGGACCGGGCCCCCGGGTCGTGTACCTACTCGCAGCTCGACACCCCCGTTCCCACCGAGCTCGACGAGGTCTTCGGCACCAAGGGGTGAGTCGGGTCAGCGGTCCGCGATGGCCGCCGCCCGCTCGGCCAGTGCGGGGTCCCGGAACTCCCGGCACACGCCTTCGAACGCCTCCTCCGGTCCTTGCCACTGCAGCGAGGCCACGCTGCCGAGCAGGGATCTGTCCACCCGGAGTGTGGCCAGGACCCTGAACAGCTCGGCCTGGTCGCGTTCGCGGGCCAGCCGCTCGGCCAGCTTGGCCGCCCCCCGCACCGCACCCCGGACCTCGGGATCCCACTCGGCGACCCGGTCGGGTACGTCATCGAAGCTCCCGTAGTGGGCCAGTACGACCGAGGCCGACCGTTTGCCCCAGCCGGCCAACCCGGGGAACCCGTCGGCAGAGTCTCCGACCAGCGCCAGCCAGTCGGGGATCGATCCGGGCGCCACCCCGAACTTGGCCCAGACGCCGGCCTCGTCGCTCACCTTCCCACTGCGGCGGTCGAGTTGGACGACCCGCTGGCCCACGACGCACTGGGCCAGGTCCTTGTCGGGGGTGCAGATGAGCACCCGGTCCACCACGGGGTCCTCGGTGGCCACGGCGGCGGCCGAAGCCAAGGCGTCGTCTGCTTCGAGCTCGACCATCGGCCACACGGTGACCCCCAGGGCATCCAACGCCCTCTCGAGTGTCTCGAACTGGGATCGCAACTCGGGGGCGATGCCCGCCCCGGTCTTGTAGCCGGGCCACAGCTCGTTGCGGAACGATTCGATCACGTGATCGGTGGCCACTCCCACGTGGGTGGCACCGTCGGCGAGCATGCCCACGATCGAGAGGATGACCCCACGCGCCGCACCGATCTCTTCGCCGTCGTCCGAGGCCCGAGGAGGTTGTCCGAAGAAATGCCGGAAGAGCTCGTAGGTGCCGTCCACCAGATGGACTTCCATGGGTTCAGTCTGGCAGGTGCACGGCCGACCGGCACTCGGCCGCACACCGGCCTCGGGGCGCTGAGCTAGCGGTTCACCGATCCCATGTCCGCGTAGCGGTCACCCGCCGGTTGTCCCACGTGGTCCTCCAGCCAGGCCATCTCATCGCCACTCAGCTCGATGTCGACCGCGGCGATGTTCTCCTCCAGGTACGCACGGCGTTTCGTCCCGGGGATGGGCACGACATCGTCACCCTGTCCGAGGACCCAGGCCAGAGCCAGTTGCCCCGGTGTGCAGCCCTTGGAGGCCGCCAATTCCTCGACATTGGCCACCAGCTCCAGATTGTGGTCGAAGTTCCCTTCGGCGAAGCGCGGGAACCGCACCGACCTGGTATCCCCCTCGGGCAGGTCGGAGACGCGCTTGTAGGCGCCGGTGAGCAGGCCGCGGCCGAGCGGGCTGTAGGCCACGAAGCCGATCCCCAGCTCGCGGACGGCGGGCAGCAGCTCCGCCTCGACGTCGCGGGTGAAGAGGCTGAACTCGGTCTGGAGCGCGGCGATCGGATGGACGGCGTGGGCCCGCCGGATGGTGAGGACCGAGGCTTCGGACAGACCCAGGTGCCGCACCTTGCCCGCCTGGACCAGGGAGGCCATTGCCCCCACCGTCTCCTCGATCGGCACCGTGTTGTCCACCCGATGCTGGTAGTAGAGGTCGATGTGGTCGACCCCGAGCCGGTCGAGCGACGAATCGCAGGCGGCCACGACGTACTCGGGCCGGCCGTTGATACCGACCCACGAGCCGTCCTCCCTACGCTCGTTCCCGAATTTCGTGGCCAGCACCACATCGCCCCGGCGCCCCGCGATCGCTTTCCCGACCAGTCGCTCGTTGGTGAACGGGCCGTACATGTCCGCGGTGTCCAAGAAGGTGCAGCCGAGCTCGATGGCACGGTGAATGGTGGCGATGGACTCCGCCTCGTCGGCGGTGCCGTAGAACTCGGACATCCCCATGCAGCCAAGTCCGAGTGCGGAGACGGACAGAGGTCCCAGGTGGCGTGTCTTCATGACCGTAACCTACCCGCCGGCTCGGCCCGGCTGTCCGGGAGGCCCCGGCCGGTGCGGGCCGCCCGGATCTGCCCGGGGCCCATCAGCCGATCGTGCCCGATCAGCTGATCTTGCCCAATTGACGGAACCACGCCGTGGTGGTGCGGAGGCCCTCGTCGAGGCTGATGGGGTCGTAGCCGAGCCTCTTGAAGGTCTTCGATTCGGACAATTTGGGCCGCGCCGGTCGCTCGGAATCCGCCTTGGCCGCGATGGCCACCAGCGTCGGCCCGAACACCCGGGCCAGTTCGGGATCGTCGGACGGCTCCACATCGTCGACCCGGTGCTCGAGTCCGGCCAACTCGCAGATGCGACTGCACGCCTGGGCGATGCTGACCACGTCCTCGGGACGGCCATCGAGCATGTACCGTTCTCCGGCGATGCCCCGATCGAGGGCAAGGATGCAGCCCCGGGCCACGTCGTCGGCGAAGACCCAGCTCACGGGAAACCGCAGATACTGTGTCATGCGCTGGCGGAGAGCGGAAAGGAGTACCCGGTTGAAGCTGGTGATGCCGAGCGCGTTGCTGGCCACCGGGGAGGGACCGAAGATGGCGCCGGGGTGGGTGGTGACGACGTCCTGACCGGCGGCGGCGCGGGACATGGCGTCCTCGAAGGCCGCCATCTTGGTCAGCGTGTACGGGTCCGAACTGGGCGAGGTCGATACCGGCGCGTCCTCTCGCTCGAGGCCCCCGGTCGTGTCGAAGAACGTACCCGTGCTGACGGCGACGACCCGGCCTATGCCCAGGGACTCGGCCGCGTCGAGGACGTGCTTCGTCCCTTCCACGTTCACGGCTTCGAAATCGGGAAGATGCTGGCTCGCACCTCCCAGGAGGGCGGCGCAGTGAATCGCAGCATCGCTGCCCCGGGCGCCGCGGAGGACGTCGTCGGCATCGGTGATGTCACCACGGACCACCTCCACCCCCAGCGCGGCCAGTGGATCGGCGTCGGCGCCGACACGGGCGAGGGCCCGGACCGCGTCACCGCGCTCGATCAGGAGCTTGCACACGTTCGCCCCGGCCAGCCCGGTGGCGCCGGTGACGAACACCGTCCGGCTCATGCAGGGGCCTGCTCGGGAACGTCGGCGAACGCGGTGTCGACCTGATCGGCACTGTACGGAATCACCGGTGCACCCTCTCCGAACACATCGAGTGTGTGGATGAAGCGATGGAGACCCATGGCGTTGGCACAGGTGAACCCGAGCTCGATGATCTGGGCCGCCGTGAACACCTGCCCGAGCTCACGGTAGACATCGTCGTCGATGGCGTGATGGTCAGCCGACAGGAGATCGAGGAACTGCACGGCCAGTCGTTCCTGCTCCGTCAACTCCGATCCGCCGGGGGCGATGAGGCAGGCGACGTCCTCGTCGGTGATCGAGTCGTGCTTGCGCGACTGCATGCAGGGTTGGCACTCACCCAGCTGCGCACTCCGGATCCGGATGAGCTCGAGGATGCGGCCTCCGAGGAGGCTCTTCTGGCCCCATGCGCCCCGAGCCGCGTTGGTCATCAGGATCTGCGATGTCTTGTAGGCGAAGATCTGAAGCGGGATCGGGGTTGCGTAGGTCCCGTCCGCCACCCCGTCTTCAATGATCCGTCTCGGCTCTTCTGCGAGCTCCTCCATCGGGATCGGTTCAATCCTCGGCATGCGGGACCCCTCTCGGTCGGTGGCACCAGTCGGATGTATCACACAGTCTGCGAGCCGATGAAAGGCCCGACTACGAACCTATAAGGCGGACGCCCTCGTGTCCAAGGACCGGGGGCCTCACTCCAGCTGAGCCAGCAGCTCGCGACAGCGTTTGGCATCTGCTGCGACCTTGGCCCGAAAGCTGTCCATCCTGGCCAGCTTGGCGTTCAGCTGCTCGGCCAGCGACTCGTTGAGCTCGAGGGCCTCGAGCAGTGTGGCCTTCTGCTCGGCGCGGGCTTCCTTGGTCGTCGACGTCCTGGTGGCCCGGTAGGTGGTCCGCAGCTGGTCGAGCCTGGTCTCGAAGGACAGGAACTCCTTGATCTCGTCGAGGTTCATTCCCAGCACTTCACGCAACTCGAGGATGCGGCCGAGCTGGGTGAGGTCATCATCGGTGTAGCGCCGCTGACCGCCACGGGTGTGGAGGGAGGGGCTGAGCAGTCCCAGCTCCTCGTAGTACCGCAGCGTGCGGGGTGAAACCCCGGCCGCGGCGGCTGCGTCGCTGATGGAGATCCCGCATTCGGGCCCCTTGGCCATGTCCGCGACACCGATGGAGCCCGTGGCGGCGGCGGGAATGGCGGATGCCGGGGGCGAGCCGCCGCCGGTGGTCGGTGCCTTCATGTCATTCCGCCAGCAGCGGTTCGGTTTCGGCGATGGCCTCCTGAGCCGACACCACGACAGACTCGGCATCGTCCTTGGTCACTGCCACGGGTTCCTGGTAGTGGAATTTCCCGCCGCGGAGGAGCGAAGCCACGGCACCGAGGATACAGACGCCGGCCGCGAAGGAGAAGGCTTCCGTCAGTCCGTCGGAGAAGGGCGCCGCGATCAGGTGGGGGAAGAACGCCCGGCTGGTCAGGTAGTGCGCAGTGGCCGGAGGAAGGTGTGAGAGCGCGGCCGGTCCGAGCAGGGTCTGCATCGGGTTGTACCCGAGGAACGCCGCGAACAGGCTTCCGACCGGGGGCAGATGGGACACCCGGAGCGCGGTGGCCGGAGCCACACCTTGGACGATGAGGCCGTGGTAGAGGGAGGAGGGCAACGTGGCCGCCAAACCCAGGATCATCAGCGTGAAGAAGATGCCGATGGACAGGACCTGGGCCGACGAATTGAATGTGCCCGCCATGCCCGCGCCGGCCCCGCGCTGATTGGCCGGGAGACTGTTCATGATGCCGGTCTGGTTCGGGGCGATGAACATGCCCATGCCGATCGAGTTGAAGAAGATGAGCGCGGCGAAGCCCCAGTACGAGAAGTCGACCGGCAGCCTCAGGAGCAGGATGAAGGTCAGGGCCACGAGGAGCAGGCCGCCGGTGGCGAAGGGCCGTGCCCCGTGCCGGTCGGCCAACACGCCGCTGATGGGTCCGGCCAGCAGGAATCCGACGGTCAGCGGGATCATGTAGATGCCGGCCCACAGCGGAGTCTGGGAAAAGCTGTAGCCGTGCAGGGGAAGCCAGATCCCCTGCAACCAGATGATCAGCATGAACATCAGGCCGCCCCGACTGAGCGAGGCCAGGAAGCTGGCTATGTTTCCGGCGGAGAAGGCCCGGATCCGAAACAGGGACAGGCGGAACATGGGATGGGCCACTCTGGTCTCGATGACGCCGAAGATGACCAGGATGATGATGCCGCCGATGATCTCGCTCATGACGACGGGACTCGTCCACCCCATGGTGTGGTGGCCGTAGGGGAGCAGGCCGTAGGTGATGCCCACGAGGATCAGGATGAGACCGGTCGCGAAGGTGAGGTTGCCGGCCCAGTCGATCTTCGCCGGGGTGCGGATCCCGCCGTCCCGAAGCTTCACGTAGGCGAAGACGGTTCCGAACAGGCCGAAGGGCACCGACAACAAGAAGACGAGGTGCCACTCCACCGGGGCCAGGAGTCCACCGAGTATGAGACCGATGAACGAGCCCGCGATGGCGGCCACATTGTTGATACCGAGCCCGAGCCCGCGCTGGTCGGCCGGGAAGGCATCGGTGACGATGGCCGAGGAATTGGCGAAGAGCATGGCTCCTCCCACTCCTTGACCCACCCGCATGCCGATGAGCCAGAGTGCCGCCGGCGGCCCGGTCAGCCACGTGACCGAAAGCAGGACCGAGAACAAGGTGAACACGGCGAAGCCGAGGTTGAAGATGCGCACCCGCCCGAACATGTCGCCGACACGACCCAGGGAGACGACGAGCACGGCCAGGACGACCATGAAGCCCATCAGCATCCACAGCATGTACCCGGTGTTGCCGGGGGCGAGCGGGTTGAGCTCGATCCCTCGGAAGATGTCGGGGAGGGAGATCAGCACGATGGACTGGTTGATGAACACCATCAGGGTGCCGAGCGTCACGGTGGCCAGGGCGATCCACTTGTAGCCGGACTCAGCGGCAGGGAGGCCGGCGGAGGTGGCGGGCGGCCGCGGTGACGCCAGGCTCAGCTTCACCTGCCGGTGCCGATTCCCGAGCGGGCCACCTCTGGCCCCATGCTGCTGTCCATGGCCATATTATAACGTTAACGTCATAGTTAAGAAACGCGGTGAACGGGTCGGGGCGCCGGGCAGGTCCCGGCCGGGTTCCGGCCCGGCCCCCGGGGTCGGCCCCCGGGGTCGGGCGGTGATCCCGGCGTCGGGCGGTGATCCCGGCGTCGCGGGTCCGAGGAGTCTTGGCGGAGTAGGGGA
>JBEKOI010000146.1:0-13480 GCA_049521915.1 Acidimicrobiales bacterium
GGCGGGCCCGCACCAGTCCAGCCGGACCTGGTGGGCGAGGGCGGCGAGGGAGGTGACCCACGAGTCGGGTAGTTCGGCCAGCGCGGTGAGCTCCTCGCTGCTCAGCAGGCGGTGCTCGTCCAGGAGTGCGGTCCCGGCCGCATCCAACCGGGCCCGCGCCACCGGTGAGGCGATCTCCGGGCGCGCCGGCTCGGCCGGGCGGCGGGCCCGGTCGGGCGGGGAGAGGGTGACCGTGGTACGGATGGGGGTGGACGCGCGGTGGCCGGGCATGCCGTTACGGTAGTTGGCCCGGCATCAGACCGGAAAGACGACAGGGGGACCGCCGTGGCATGGGATTTTTCCACCGAGCCGGAATTCGAGGAGCAGTTGGAGTGGATGCGGCAGGTGGTGCGGGACCAGCTCTATCCCCTCGAGACGCTGTCGTTGGGCTACGACGCCATGCTCGAGGCGATCAAACCCCTCCAGCAGGAGGTCAAGAGCCGGGGCCTGTGGGCCTCGCACCTTCCGCCTGAGCTCGGCGGTGGTGGATTCGGCCAGGTCAAGCTCGGCCTCATGCACGAGATCCTCGGCCAGACCCCCTACGGGCCGGTGGCCTTCGGCAACAACGCCCCGGACTCGGGCAACGCCGAGCTGTTGGCGGTGGGCATCGAGTCGTCCGGCCGCGAGGAGCACCGTGAGCGGTGGCTGCTGCCCCTGCTCGACGGCCGCCTCCGCAGCGGGTTCTCCATGACCGAGCCGGGTGCGGGTGCCGACCCCACCATGATCTCCACCACCGCGGTGCGCGACGGTGACGAGTGGGTCATCGACGGCCACAAGTGGTTCACATCGAACGGCTCGGTGGCCGACTTCCTGATCGTGATGGCGGTGACCAATCCCGACGTCCACCCGTACCAGGGGTGCTCGATGATCATCGTTCCCGCCGACGCCCCGGGCGTCGACATCATCCGTGACGTACCCACCATGGAGGATCCGGTCGAGCACTACGGCAAGTTCGGTGGCCACGCCGAGATCCTCTACCGTGAGGTGCGGGTCCCCTACGAGAACCTCATCGGCCTCGAGGGCGAGGGTTTCGTGCTGGCCCAGAAGCGGCTGGGGCCGGGGCGCATCCACCACTGCATGCGTTGGCTGGGCCAGTCCCGGCGGGCCTTCGACATGCTGTGCGAACGGGCGGTGTCGCGTACCACCCACCACTCGCTGCTGGCCGAGAAGCAGACCGTCCAGAACTGGGTGGCCGACTCCCTGGCCGAGATGACCGCGGCGCGCCTCATGACCCTGTACGCGGCATGGAAGATGGACAACGAGGGAGCCTCGGCCGCCCGGGTGGAGATCGCCATGATCAAGTACTACGGCGCCGGTGTGCTCTACAACGTGATCGACCGGGCCATCCAGGTCCACGGGGCGCTCGGGTTCTCGACCGACCTGCCGCTGGAGTCGATGTACCGGAACGCCCGGGCGGCCCGCATCTACGACGGTCCTGACGAGGTCCACAAGGTCACCGTGGCCCGCCAGACCCTCAAGGGCTACAAGCCGACCGACGTCCCGACCGAGCACGTCCCCACCCGGCGGGCCGAGGCCAGGGAGCGTTTCGCCCACCTGCTCGACCTGGAGACGGCCGACAGCTGAGCTGCGTCAGTACCGCCGAGCTGCGTCAGTACCGGTAGGTGTCCGGCTTGTAGGGACCGTCGACGGGCACCCCGATGTACTCGGCCTGCTCCTTGGTCAGCGTGGTCAGCCGGACCCCGAGGGCATCGAGGTGCAACCGGGCGACCTTCTCGTCGAGATGCTTGGGCAGGACGTAGACCCGGTTCTCGTAGTCGGCGGCGTTGTTGAACAACTCCATCTGGGCCATGGTCTGGTTGGTGAAGGAGTTGGACATCACGAAGCTCGGATGGCCGGTGGCGTTGCCCAGGTTGAGCAGCCGACCCTCGGACAGGATGATGACCGCGTGGCCGTCGGGGAAGACCCACTTGTCGACCTGCGGCTTGATGTTCACCCGCTCGACACCGTCGATCTTCATGAGGCCGGCCATGTCGATCTCGTTGTCGAAGTGGCCGATGTTGCCCACGATGGCCTGGTGCTTCATCCGGGTCATGTGGTCGGCGGTGATGACGTCCTTGTTGCCGGTGGTGGTCACGAAGATATCGGCGGTGGCCACGACGTCCTCCAGCGTGGCCACCTGGTGGCCGTCCATGGCCGCCTGCAGGGCGCAGATGGGGTCGATCTCGGTGATGATCACCCGCGCCCCCTGGCCCTGGAGCGACTCGGCACAACCCTTGCCCACGTCGCCGTACCCGCAGACCACCGCCACCTTGCCGCCGATGAGCACGTCGGTGGCCCGGTTGATCCCGTCGATCAGCGAGTGGCGGCAGCCGTACTTGTTGTCGAACTTGGACTTGGTCACCGCGTCGTTGACGTTGATGGCGGTGAACAGCAACTCCCCGGCCTGCTCCATCTCGTTGAGCCGGTGCACGCCGGTGGTGGTCTCCTCGGACACGCCCTTGATGCCGGAGGCGATCGTCGTCCACCGGTCGGGGTGCTCGGCCAGACTGGCGGTCAGCACGCCGAGGACCACGGCGAACTCTTCGGAATCGGCCGTGGACGGGTCGGGTACCGCTCCGGCCTTCTCGTACTCGACACCCTTGTGCACGAGCAGCGTGGCGTCACCACCGTCGTCGAGGATCATGGTCGGCCCCTCGCCCGGCCACACCAGTGCCTGCTCGGTGCACCACCAGTACTCCTCGAGCGACTCGCCCTTCCAGGCGAACACGGGCACCCCCTTGGGGGAGTCGACGGTCCCGTCCGGGCCGACGGCAACGGCGGCGGCGGCGTGATCCTGGGTGGAGAAGATGTTGCAACTGGCCCAGCGCACCTCCGCACCCAACGCAACCAATGTCTCGATGAGCACCGCGGTCTGGATGGTCATGTGCAGCGAACCGGTGATCCGGGCGCCCCGCAGGGGCTGCTCGGCACCGTGCTCGGCCCGCATGGCCATGAGGCCGGGCATCTCGTGCTCGGCCAGTTCGATCTCCTTGCGCCCGAATTCGGCGAGGGAGAGATCGGCCACCTTGAAGTCGGGACGATGCTGCTCGCTGGTCATGGTGGCTCCTTCGCTGTGGCCGGCCACGACAGGGAAGCCGGAGTTGGTAGGGGTGGGACTTCGCGGCCCCGGACCCATCAGATCGGGGACCGGCCGCCACCGGTGGTGGTCCTGCGCCCCAGATCACGACGATCAAATGGTAGCCCAACGGCCCGCCGCTCCCCCGGGACCGGGGCACGCCTCTTCCCCGGCCCGGCCCCGGCCCCGCCGGCCGGTGCCGGGTACGATCGCCGATGAGGTCCCTGCCGGGTCGTCCGGCGGGTGGGGGAATGGGGGAAGCCGATGCTCCGAGGCCGACGTTCAGCCACCCTGGCCGCGGTGTGTGTGATGGGGGCCGGCCTCCTGGCCTCCTGCAGCTCGTCGTCCGGATCGGCCTCCGGTGGCTCCACCACCGGCGCCGTGCTCCTGGTCGGCACCTTCCACGGGCACGCCGGCAGGTACACGTCCATCCAGGCGGCGGTGGACGCGGCCCGGCCGGGGGATTGGATCCTCATCGCGCCGGGCGACTACCACGAGACCGCCGACGAGTCGGGCGCCCACACCGATCCCTCCGACGGCGACACGGGCGGGGTGCTGATCACGACCCCGGACATCCACCTGCGTGGGATGAACCGGTCCACCGTGATCGTGGACGGCACCAAGGCCGGATCGTCGGCCTGCAGCTCGAGCCCGGCGGCGCAGAATTTCGGTGCCGCCGGCCCTGACGGCAAAGCCGTGGGCCGCAACGGGATCCTGATCTGGAAGGCGGACGACGTGTACGTCGAGAACCTGACCGCGTGCAACTTCCTGGCCGGCACGGGGTCATCGGGGAACGAGATCTGGTGGAACGGCGGGGACGGCAGCGGCACCATCGGGCTCAAGGGCTACTGGGGCAATTACCTGACCGCGACCTCGACGTACTTCAGCCCCACCGGCACCCCCGACCAGCAGGAGGCCACCGCGGCCCAGTACGGCATCTTCTCGTCCAATTCCGAAGGGCCGGCGGGATGGAACCAGCTCTATGCCAGCAACTTCAACGACTCGGGCATGTACGTCGGTGCGTGCCACCAGCTCTGTGACGTGACCGTCGACCACGCCTGGATGGAGTACAACGCCCTCGGCTACTCCGGGACCAACTCCGGTGGGGCGGTGGTCATCGAGAATTCGCAATTCGACGAGAACCAGGACGGGACCGACACCAACACCCAGATCGCCGGCGATCCACCGGCACCCCAGAACGGTGCGTGTCCGGACAACGGGATCAGTCCCATCACCCACACCCACTCGTGCTGGGTCTTCATCCACAATTACTCGCACAACAACAACAATCCCAACGTGCCCGAGGCCGGCAACGCCGCCGCCGGTCCCATTGGGACGGGGATGACCCTGTCGGGCGGGCGCAACGACACGGTCATGGACAACACCTTCTCCGACAACGGGGCATGGGGGTTCCTGGTGGTGCCCTACCCCGACTCGGGCACGCCCTCCCTCGGCCAGCGCTGCCCGGCCACCGGAGGCGTGGAGGTGTCCGGCCTCGGTTGCGTGTACGACCCGGAGGGCGACGCCCTGGTCCACAACACCTTCAGCCACAACGGCTACTTCGGCAATCCCAGCAACTCGGACTACGGGCAGATCGTCTTCACCGCCGGTCAGCCCCAGAACTGCTTCTCCGGGAACACGGCCCCCAACGGCAGTGCCCCGCCGGATCTGGAGCAGACCCAGCCCACCTGCGGGAAGATCACCACGGCGGCCAATACCGGCGGCCCGCTCCTCGACCAGGTGCTCTGCGATTCGGGGATCGTGTCCAGCACGTGCCCGGCAGGGTCCGTCTATCCCGAGCACACCGGGGTGGTCATGCACCCGCTGCCGACGGACCTGCCCACCATGCCCGATCCGTGCTCGGGAGTGCCGGCCAACCCGTGGTGCCCGGGAGGAAAGCCCATCTGAGCCCCGGCCCACCGGGTCTGTTCGGGACCGGGCGCGGGATGTCGGGGCCGGCCGAGCCTGCTTGTTGATGAAACTGCTTGTTGATGAAACCGGTCAGGTTTGCCAAGCTTGGCGCCGACGGTGCGGCACTGGCGTCGGCCATCGACGCCCGGAGCCCGCTCCAAGGAGGTCACTGCCATGTCCGACTGGGGATTCGAAACCCGCCAGATCCACGCCGGAGCCGTTCCCGACCCCACCACCGGGGCCCGGGCCGTTCCCATCTACCAGACCACCAGCTACACCTTCCGTGACACCGCGCACGCGGCCGCCCTGTTCGGGTTGGAGGAATTGGGGAACATCTACACCCGCATCATGAACCCCACCCAGGCCGTCTTCGAGGAACGGGTGGCGGCCCTGGAGGGCGGGGTGGCGGCACTGGCGGTGGCCAGCGGACAGGCGGCCGAGACCGTCACCCTGCTGAACCTGGCCGAGAACGGCGGGCACGTGGTGTCCTCGGCGTCGCTCTACGGCGGCACCTACAACCTGTTGCACTACACGCTGCCCAAGCTCGGGGTGGAGGTCACCTTCGTCGACAACCCCGCGGACTTCGACGCATGGCGGGCCGCGGTGCGGCCCAACACCAAGGCCTTCTACGCGGAGACCCTGGGCAATCCCAAGGGCGACGTCCTCGATTTCGAGCAGGTGGCCGCCATCGCCCACGAACACCGGATCCCGCTGGTGGTGGACAACACGGTGGCCACGCCCTACCTGTGCCAGCCCCTGCGCCATGGCGCCGACATCGTCGTGCACTCGGCCACCAAGTTCATCGGGGGCCACGGCACGTCCATCGGTGGGATCATCGTCGACGGTGGGGCCTTCGACTACGAGGGAAGTGGCCGGTTCCCCAACTTCACCGAGCCGGACCCGAGCTATCACGGGCTGGTGTTCGGGCAGCTCCCCGAGCCCCTCTTCCCGGCCAGGTTCGTGCTCAAGGCGCGCCTGCAGTACCTGCGCGACACCGGTCCCTCCATCGCCCCCCTCAATTCCTTCCTGTTCCTCCAGGGCCTCGAGACCCTGAGCCTCAGGATGGAGCGCCACGTGCAGAACGCCAGCACGGTGGCGACATGGCTGGAGGCGCGGGACGAGGTCAACTGGGTGGCCTACCCCGGTCTGCCGTCGAGTCCCTGGCACGGGCTCCAGGAGCGCTACCTCCCCAACGGCGGCGGTGCCATCCTGGCCTTCGGGATCGAGGGTGGTGCCGATGCCGGGCGCACCTTCATCGAGGGTCTCGAGCTGTTCAGCCATCTGGCCAACGTGGGCGACGTCCGCAGCCTGGCCATCCACCCGGCCTCGACGACCCACTCGCAGCTGACCGAGGCCGAGCAGGTCACCACGGGCGTGACCCCGGATCTGGTGAGGCTGTGCGTCGGACTCGAGTCGATCGAGGACATCCTGGCCGACCTCGAGGCCGGCTTCCGCGCCGTCAAGGGAGCGTGACCCAGGTTCCACCCACCGGTGAACCCGCGGTGGACGATCCTTCCGGTCGCAGCCGGGTGGTGGCGTTCGACACCGGCGGGGCGGGGATGCCACTCGAAGCGGGAAGCTCGCTTCCCGAGGTCACGCTGGCCTATGAGTCGTGGGGCGAGCTCGATCGATCCCACGGCAACGGCGTGCTGGTGCTCCACGCGCTGACCGGCGACTCCCACGCCACCGGCCCGGCCGGTCCCGGCCAACCCTCGGTCGGCTGGTGGGACGGGCTGATCGGGCCCGGTGCCCCCATCGACACGGACCGCTACTTCGTCGTCTGCCCCAATGTGCTCGGTGGATGCCGGGGCACCACGGGGCCGGCATCGCCCGCGCCCGACGGTGCCCCCTACGGCTCACGGTTCCCGGTGTTGACCATCCGCGACCAGGTGGCGGCGGAGGCTGCGCTGGCCGACCACCTGGGCATCACACGGTGGGCCGGTGTGGTCGGGGGATCGATGGGCGGGATGCGGGTCCTCGAGTGGTGCGTGGGCTATCCCGACCGGGTCGCCCGGGCCGCCGTCCTGGCCGTCGGCGCGGCGGCCACCGCCGAGCAGATCGCACAGTGCTCGCTGCAGGTCCGGGCCATCCGCTCGGACCCCGCCTTCGCCGGGGGCGACTACTACGGTTCCGCCCGCGGACCGGTGGAGGGGTTGGCCCTCGCCCGCGGGATGGGCCAGGTCGGCTACCGCACCGAGCTCGAGCTCCAGAGCCGCTTCGGCCGCAGGGCGGAGGCCCCGGAGGACCCGCTCAAAGGCGGGCGTTACGCAGTCGAGTCCTACCTGCAGCACCACGGTGACAAGCTGGTCGGGCGGTTCGACCCCAACTCCTACATCACCCTCAGCGAGGCCATGAACCACCACGACGTGGGCCGGGGACGTGGCGGGGTGGGCCCAGCGCTGGCCGGCGTCAGGGCCGAGGTCACCGTGGCCGGCATCGACAGCGACCGGCTCTACCCCTTGCGGCTCCAGCAGGAGCTGGTCCGGCTGCTCCCGGGGGACCGCCCGCTCACGGTCATCGGGTCGCTCTCCGGCCACGACGGGTTCCTGCTCGAACACGAGCAGGTCGGCGCCGTGCTGGCGTCGACGCTCGATCCCTGAGCGTCGGTCCGCTCACCGGCCCACCCCGCGGGCAGTACCGGGTCGCGGGCCGAATGCACCCCTCTGAGGTTGAATTATGTAATCACAGTGTTAATGTAACTATGTAATCAAAGCACCAACGCGGAGGAGATGCGGGATGGGATACGACGAGAGGACCGGATCGGGGCCGACGGGACGGGAGGAGCGCCCCCGTCGCGGCGGGCGGGGTCGTCCGGGCCGCCACCGCGGTGGCGTCACCGACGAGACGCCGCCGACCGAGGGTCTCAGCGGTTGGCTGACCGGACGGCTGCCCGAGGATTGGTTCGAGGGCGCCCCGTCGGTCACCGTCGACCGTGACGAGATCCTGGTCGTCGGGAGGGTGCCCGCCCCGGAGGTTCCGGGCGACGACGATGTGAGCAGGTCGGCGGCCGAGGCGGGACGGATCACCCGCTTCCGCGAGGAGACCCGCGACGAGCGCATGACCATCGACCGCGAGGCGCAGCACCTCTTCGGGAGGAGCATCGCATGGGGCGCCCAAGCCGGGGACACGTCCCTCGTCTTCACCAACCTCTCGGTGCCGGTGATGACCCGGCTCCGCCAGCCGGAACGGCTGGTCCTCGACACCCTGGTCGACAGCGGCGTGGCCCGGAGCCGTTCCGACGCCCTGGCCTGGTGCGTGAAGCTGGTGGGATCGAATGCGGACGAATGGCTGCGCGACCTGCGCGAGGCCATGGAAGCCGTCGAGTCGGTCCGGCAGCAGGGTCCGGCGGTGTCCTAGGCGGAGACGGGGCCCGACCGGCGGGCTCCATGTCCCGCGAGCTCCGTGCGGAGCCGAGTGCCGGTAGCCTGTCGAGCGTGAGGGTACCGCTCCCCACCGACGTCACGAGGGTGACGGCCGGCCGGCCCCGAGGGCCCCGACGTCTCCGATGGGCGGCCGCGGCGGTGATCCCGATCATGGCGTCGACCATGTGGTTCGCCACCCCGGGCGGGGCCACCACCACCTCGGCTGCGGCCCCCGTGGCCTGGACGGTGTACCACGGCAGCCCCCAGGGAACCGGGCTGGCCCTGTCGGTGACCAAGGTCAAGACCACGTCCCGGGCCTGGACGTCACCCGCGCTCGACGGCGAGCTGTACGGCGAGCCGCTGGTGTCGAACGGTCGGGTCTTCGTGGCCACCGAGGACGACACCGTCTATTCGCTGTCCGCGGCCACCGGCAAGGTGGTCTGGTCGACCCATGTGGCCACCCCGGTGCCCTCCTCGCTGCTCCCGTGCGGGGATATCGGCCCGACGGTGGGGATCACCGGGACACCGGTCATCGATACGCCACGGGACGAGATCTACGCGGTGGCCGACGAGCTCATCGGCGGGAAGCCGGCCCACGTGCTGGTCGGGCTGAAGACGACCACGGGCAAGCTCGAGATGACCCGGCGTGTCGATCCCGCCGGGGCCGCCCCTTCGGCCCTCCTGCAGCGCACCGGCCTCACGCTCGACGACGGCCACGTGATGTTCGGGTACGGCGGCAACGACGGGGACTGCGCCTCGTACCGGGGACGGGTGGTGTCGGTACCCGTGGCCGGGGGCACCCCGGTCACCTTCACCGTCGACGCGGCTGCCGGCGAGTCGCAGGGAGCGGTGTGGATGGGTGGCGCGGCGCCGGTGGTGGACAGCAAGGGCAACGTCTGGGTCGAGACGGGAAACGGCTCGGTGTACTCGAGCCACCATGCCTACGACGACAGCGACGGGGTGCTCGAGCTCTCCTCGTCGCTGCGGCTCGAGCAGTACTTCGCCCCCAGCTCGTGGCCGGCCAACAACCAGCAGGATCTCGACATGACGACCGCGCCCACGCTGTTGAGCGACGGCGACGTCCTGGTCACGGGCAAGTCCCGCATCGCCTACCTGCTCGACGGTTCCCACCTGGGCGGCATCGGCGGCCAGCGGGCGTCGCTCGGTTCGCTGTGCAGCGACGACATCGACGGCGGCATCGCCGCCCTGGGCACGACCGTCTACCTCCCCTGCCTGAGCGGCACCATCGCCGTCCGGGTGGTGGCATCTCCGGCCTCCATCCGGCTCCTGTGGAGCTCGGGGACCGGGGGCGGGCCGGCCTCAGCCCCACCAACGGTGCCATCCGCCAGCAGGCGCCGATCGGTGCGCCGGCCAACCACTTCTCGACGCCCGGCATCGGTGACGGCCTCCTGCTGGCCGCGTCCGCCGATCAGGTGGTGGCCTTTGCCACCACCCCCGGCGATCCGTCGGCAACCGCGCCGGCGGTGGCGGCGACGGGCACGACGCCGACCGACCGTGCGGTACCCGCCGGCGCCGTGACCGGCTCATCCACGGTGGTCCCGAGTGCTTCGACCGTCCCGGCGGCCGCAGTGGCCGGGATCGTGCTCCTCGGCCTCGGGATGATCGGCGGCATCGCCTGGCTCAGCTGGTTCCTCCGTCGCCGGCGGCCGCGCCCGGTCCGGCCCGTCACGTAGTCACCGGAGTCCTGGCCGGCAGTGGTGTCCCGCCCGCCGTGTGCCGGACGGGGCTGCTCGTACGACGACCCAGGAGACCCATGCACAACGGATTCGACCATGTGACCATCGCGGTAGCCGATCTGGAGGGGGCCACGCGCTTCTTCGGGCTGCTCGGATTCGAGGAGACCGCGGCGACTGTCGTGTCCGGCGAGCGCATGTCCGAGTACATGGGCATCCCCGACTGGGAGGCCGACCATGTCACCCTGACCCTGCGGGGAGCGGTCACCCATCAAGAGGTCCAGCTCCTCCGCTTCCATCGGCCCGCGCTGGCCGCCGTGTCCGACGAGGCCGATCTGGCCCGGCTCGGGTTCAACCACGTGTGCTTCGCCGTGGACGACCTCGATGCCACCCTGGCCAGGCTGGCGGCCGCGGGAGTGCGCACCCGCAATGAGATCATGACCTTCCACGATCGGCGGCTCGTCTTCCTGGTCGGGCCCGGGGACGTGACCGTCGAGCTGGCCGAGTGGACCGCAGACCAGGGTGACGACGGCGGGGGGCGGCAGTCAGCGGCAGGGTCGTGAGACCGGCTCAGCCTCCGCGCAGGGACGTGGCGTCGAAGGCCGGCAGCGGGTCGTCGAGGGGGAGGATCATCACCGGCGCCAGCTTCTTGTGCTCTGCCACCGGCCGGACCACCGTCCCATAGGTGGTGAAGCCGACGGCGTGGCCGGCGAAGTACATCGGGCCCTCTTCGACCTTCACCTCGACGACACCGGTGCCGTCCATGGCCAAGGCCGACTGCTGCATCCGCTCCATGGCCGACTCCCGGGCCGCGTACATGGCTTCGGTGAAGTTGGTGAGCTCGACATTCTGCCCCTTCTGCTTGATGGCCACGCCGGCCGACCGGCGGGGGGCGTAGACGAAGCTGGCTCCCACGGCCAGGCCCATCGGGGCCCAGCCGGAGGTGTGCAGGAGGGCGAAGTCGCGACCGGAGAGGTCCGACAGGAACACGGGATCGGCGGACAGGCCGCTCGAGCCGACCGGACGGACGGCCGTCCCCACCAGGGTCACGTCGACGTGGTTGCGGTGGACCACCGCCTCGACGTGGACGCCGACCACGCCGCGCCCGCCCATCTTGGTGCACTCCTGGTGGATGCGGTCGCCGGCGGCGGCGAAGGCCCGCATGTAGGCGTCCGAGGCCCAGGTGATCTCACCCTGGCCCCAGTTCCACACCCCGAGTGGCACCGAGTAGAGCGAGGCGCCGCACACCAGCTGGATCGGCTCCCACCCGATCGAGTGGAGGGAGAGCTCCTCGTCGATCGAGAGATCCGACGTCCGCCCACCCCGGTGGGTGGCCGACGAGCCGCTGTCGGCGGGCGCGGGCCGGTTGAGGAACTCGGCGGCGTCGCGCATCTCCTTTTTGAGATCGGCGGCCTCGGCGCCGGCTCCGAAGGTGGCGTCCGGGCTCACAGCATGCGCACCGTGGGTCGGGGGGTCGGCATCGGGTCGAATTTCTTGAACCGGCGCACCCGGTTCCCGCGCAGGATGCACTGGAGCTCGGCGTCGCCCTGGCCGAGCTCGCGCTCGGTGGTGACCATCGAGGCCCCGTGGAGCGAGTCGGTGCCGAGCTGGGACCGCAGTTGTTGCCGGGCGATGCGGCGCACGGCCATGTGGGCCTTGGACGTCTGCTCGATCTCACCGGTGGTCGACTGGAACCCCCAGCTGGATCCGGAACCCTCGGTCAGGTACTCGGTCAGGCAGTAGGCCCAGACCCGTACCGAAGCCACCGTGGCGGCGATGGACACGGGCGGCCGTCGGCCGGCGGCTGACCGCCCGCCACCTTCACCGCCGTGCCCTGCACGCGGAACTCCAGCACGCCGATGTCGCCGAGCCGCTCTGATGCATCCACCAGACCGACGACGCCGTGGGCGCCGACGGCGGTCGCCTCTTCGATCATACGCTCGTAGGCCGAGCCGAATCCCTGTTGCCAGGCGTCCTCGATCCACGACTGCTCGTAGTTCTGCCCCCAGCTCCGGTGCTCGGCCGAGACGAACCCGTGGGGGCACTGCCAGCTCTCCGAGTAGCCGTTCCCCTGGAAGGGAGCTCCGAAGGTCCCGTAGGGGGAGCCCATCCCGTACCACTGCCACTGCATGACGCAGAATCCCTGCACGAAGCCGACCGGTTCCAGTCCCATCTGCAGGCAGGCGGCAAAGTCGGGCACGGTGAGGCCCGAGGTGAACGCGCCCTCGGCGAAGCGCCGGGTGGCAGCTTCGGGAAGGTCGTCCGGCCGGGTGGCCATCAGTTGTCGAGCGAGATGATGGTGGTGGGTGTGGGGAGCGTGACCGACTCGGAGGTCTTGCCCACCGCCGTCCCGAGCGACAGGAACTCGATGGTGTGACTGCCCCACTGGTGGGACTTCTCCTCGAGCCGGACCCCGACGATGCCTGAGGCGTCTAACCGGGTGGCCTCGTCCTGCATCCGGGTCATGGCCAGCTCGCGTGCCTCGTACAGGGCCTGGGTGAAGTTGGGGAGCTCGACGTTCTGCCCGGCCGATCCCAACGTCTGGCCGAGCCCGCGGTGGGCGATGTGGTACACGCAGGTACCCATGACCAGGCCCTGGGGGATGTAGCCGGTCTGCATGAGGGTCCAGAAATCCTGGCCCGAGAGGTCGGAGGTGAACGGCTTGCCCAGCTTGTTGAGGTGGGACACGCCGCTCTCGGCCTTGACCGCGGTGCCCACGGCGATGAACTCGGCGGCGTCCTTGCCCCACTCGTAGTAGTTCACGTCCAGCCTCACCCCGACCACGCCGTCGGCCCCGAGCTCGGCGGCCTCCTCCTCCATCCGGTTCATGGCCAGCTCCCTGGCCTCGTACATGGCGCCGGTCAGCTTGGTCAGCTCCTGGCTCTGTCCCCACTTCCGGGTCTGGATACCGGTGTGGTAGATCGAGGACCCCATCACGAACCCGAGCGGGTGGAAGCCCACCTCCTTGATGAGCAGGAACTCGTTCACCGACAGGTCCGAGGTGAACAGCCCGTGCTCGAGCTCCTCGAGCCTGTGCCCGGCCTCCTTGGGGAGGTCCTGCGGTGCGTCCGTCATGTCGTGCCTCCTATGACCATGCCCTCGAGTGCCTGGCGCACCGCCTGGCTGTGTGCGGCTTCGGCTTTGAGCACGACCAGCAGCCGGGCCAGCCAGTCGTCCGCGCTCACCTTCTCACTCCGGATGCGGATGCCGCCGGACGAATGGCCGATGGTGCACCGGAGCGTGCTCCCGTCCACCTCGGCGTCGAACTGGTCGTCGTCCAGAGTGATCCGGATGGATCGGATCTCATCCGACTTCTTGAACCGCCCCCCCGAGCGCTGCACCACGAGGCGCGGCCCGAGCGCCTCGGCCAGTTGATCGGCGAGCGCCTTCACCAGGAT
>JBEKOI010000147.1:0-15040 GCA_049521915.1 Acidimicrobiales bacterium
CGCTCGATGCGTTGCTGTCGTCGCCCCGCGACCCCCGTGCTCCGGCGGTGGTGGACGGCGAGGTCCGCATCGACGCTGCCGGCCTCGAAGCCCTGGTGGGGGCCGTGGCCGGCGGGATGCGCACGCGTGGTATCCGCCGCGGTTCCGTCGTGACCTGGCAGCTGCCCAACTGGTGGGAGGCACTGGTCCTGTTCCGGGCGTGCTGGCGGTGCGGTGCGGTGGCCGCCCCCATCCACCACCAGGTCGGTGCCGCCGAGGTTGCCCGGGTCCTGGCCGATCTCGAGCCAGCGATGGCGCTCGGCACCCCCGGCCTTCCGCTGGCCGATCTGGTCGATGTCATCGGGGTGCGCAACGGAGACCCGCGGTTCGAGGACCTGATCGGCGCCCGCCCGGTCCCGCCCGGTGGTGGGCGAGGCTCGGATGTCGGCGTGGTGCTGTTCACCTCGGGCTCGACCGGGCATCCGAAGGCGGTGCTCCACACCCACCGGGGACTGGCCTACAAGGCACTGTCCATGACCCGCGCCCATGGGCTCACGAGTGGCGACGTGGCCCTGATGCCGTCGCCGTTGGCCCACGTGTCCGGTCTCCTCAACGCCGTGCTGGTGCCCGGCACGGCGGCCATGAACGTGGTGCTCATGGAGAAGTGGGACCCAGAGCGGGGAGTGGAGCTGGCCGGCCGGCATCGGGTCAGCTTCATGATCGGCCCCCCGACCCTGTTCGTCGGGATGATGGATGTGCCCGGCTACCGCCCCCGGGTGGCGGACCTTCGGGTGGTGTCCTGCGGCTCGATGGGGGTCACCCCGGAATTCATCGACGCGGCCCGCCTCGGGCTCGGCGCCATCGTGAAGCGCACCTACGGTTCGACGGAGGCTCCGACCGTCACCACCAGCAGTTGGCAGGACGGCTTGGACAAGGCCCGGGACACCGACGGCCATTCGGTGGGGGACGCGGAGATCAAGGTGGTGGACCCGGCCACCGACCGCGTGCTGCCTGCGGGCGAGCCCGGTGAGGTTCTGGTGCGCGGTCCCGAGCTCTTCGTCGGGTACGGCGAGCGGGCTCAGACCGACGAGGCGGTGCGCCGCGGGTGGTTCGGCACCGGCGACCTCGGAACGCTCGACTCGGACGGCTGGCTGACCATCGTCGGCCGGCTCAAGGAGCTCATCATCAGAGGCGGGGAGAACATCGCCTCGGCCGAGGTGGAACGGGTGCTCGAGCAGCACCCCGGGGTCCGCCAGGCGGTGGTGGTGGGCTGCCCCGACCGCCGCCTCGGCGAGCGGGTCGCCGCCTTCGTGACCGGAGACCCACAGATCGACGTGGACGAGTGCCGTCGCTGGTTCTCAGGCCAAGGGGTGGCCCGGTTCAAGACCCCCGAGATCGTGGTGCACCTCGAGGAGATCCCACTGCTGGGTGTGGGGAAGCCGAACCGGCCCGCGCTGAAGGAGCGGGCCGCGGCGCTGAGCGTCGTCGAGTCCTGAGTCGAGAGAGAGGGTCTTCTGTGGGAGCGGGAATTGTGTCGTGGGGTGTCTACCTTCCGTACTGGAGGCTCGAACGCCGGGTGATCGGCGAGGCTTTCGGCACGGCCGCCGGCCGCGGCCGGCGGGCCGTCGCCTCCTACGACGAGGACACGTCCTCGATGGGGGTGGAAGCCGGACGCCGTGCCCTGGCCGTGCCCGGCGTCCCGTCCCCCGAGAGCCTCTACTTCTCCACGCCGGCGCCGGCCTATCTCGACAAGACCAACGCCACGACCGTGCACGCCGGCCTCGGGCTGGCCCAGGAGGCAGGGGCCTACGACCTGTGCGGATCGGTGCGCTCGGGCTGGGCCACGCTCCAACTGGCCAAGCTGGCCGGCGAGCGGGCTCCGGCCCTCGCCGTGCTCGCCGACCTCCGGACCGGACTGCCCGGGAGCACCGACGAAAGCCAGGGCGGCGACGGGGCCGCGGCCTTCGTGTTCGCCCCCGACGGGGGAGTGGCCGAGATGCTCGGCCACGCGGCCTCCACCGACGAGTTCCTCGAGCGGTGGCGGGTCCCGGGGGAGACCGGATCACGGCAGTGGGAGGATCGGTTCGGCGAGGAGGCCCTGGTCCCCATGGCCCGGTCGGCGTTCGAGCGCGCCCTCGGTCAGGCCGGGTTGGCGGCCGGGGACATCGACCATCTGATCGTGAGCGGGCTCCACGCCCGGGCGGTGGCGACCCTGCGGAAGTCGTTCGGCGTGCCGGCCGAGCGGGTGGTGCCCGACCTCTCCGCTCTCATCGGCAACCTGGGTGCGGCCGAGGGCGGGGTGGCCTTGGCCGATGTCCTCGAACGGGCCACGCCGGGGGAGGTGGTGGCCATGGTGGAGGTGGCGGACGGTGCCGACGCCATCATCCTGCGGACCACCGACGCTTTGGCCGCCGTGCAGGCCGCCCGCGGCCAGGCGGGGATGCGCACGGTGGCCGAGCAGGCCGGCGAGGGCCGTTCCGACCTGCCCTACGCCGTCTTCTTGTCCTGGCGCGGGATGCTCCAGCGCGAGCCTCCCCGCCGACCCGACCCGGAGCGTCCCGACGCCCCGGCCTCGCTGCGCAGCGAGGGGTGGAAGTTCGGGTTCAGCGCCAGCAGATGTCTGGTGTGCGGATTCCGCCACCTTCCACCCACCCGGGTCTGTCTCTCGTGCCGGGCGGTCGATCAGATGGTGCCCGAGCGGATGGCCGACGTCCGGGGGACGGTCGCCACCTACACCGTCGACCACCTGGCCTTCAGTCTGTCGCCGCCCATGGTGGGGGCGGTGATCGACTTCGACGGTGGCGGGCGGTACCGCGGGGAGATGACCGACGTCGACCCGGGGTCGGTGGCGGTCGGCGCCAGGGTCGAGATGACCTTTCGACGTCTCTACAGCGCCGAAGGTGTACACAATTACTTCTGGAAGGCTCGACCGGTGCCCGAGGGAGCCGGCGATGCCGCAGGCCAACGGGTGGGCAGCGAAGGAGAACAGCGATGACCAGTACGGGTATCCGGGATCGGGTGGCGATCGTCGGTATGGGGTGCACACCCTTCGGCGAGCTCTGGGACCAGGGGACCAACGACCTGCTGACCGACGCCGCCGTCGAGTGCATCGGTTCGGCCGGGGTGGCCATGGACAGTATCGACGCCTTCTGGTTGGGCACGCTGGGCTCGGGAAGCTCGGGCCTCACCCTGTCCCGGCCGCTGAAGATCGGCTACAAGCCGGTCACCCGGGTGGAGAACTTCTGCGCCACCGGATCCGAGGCCTTCCGCAATGCCTGCTACGCGGTGGCCTCGGGGGCCTACGAACTGGTCATGGCCATCGGGGTCGAGAAGCTGAAGGATTCCGGTTACTCGGGACTGACCGGGATCCACAAGGTGGGGGACGGAACCAACGCCCAACTGAGCTCCCCGGCCGCCTTCTCCTTCCTCGTGCCCGCCTACTGCCACAAATACGGCGTCGACCCCGACGAGATGGCGTCGGTGCTCAACCGCATCGCCTGGAAGAACCACCGGAACGGCGCGGTCAACCCGAGGGCCCAGTACCGCAAGGAGGTCTCGCTGGAGAAGATCGCCGCCTCTCCACGGGTGGCCGGCCAGCTCGGGGTGTTCGACTGCAGCGGGGTGAGCGACGGCGCCGCCGCCGCGTTGATCTGCCGGGCCGAGGATGCCCACCGCTACACCGACTCGCCTCTCTACGTGAAGGGGTTGAGCCTGATCGCCGGTCCGGCGGCCGGGGTCATCGATCCCGACTACGACTACACCAGCTTCGAGGAGGTGGTCCGGTCCGCCGCCGATGCCTACGGTCAGGCCGGGATCACCGATCCGCGGGCCCAGCTGGCCATGGCCGAGGTGCACGACTGCTTCACACCCACCGAGCTGGTCCTGATGGAGGACCTGGGCTTCGCCGACCGCGGGACGGCTTGGAAGGAGGAGCTGGCCGGAACATTCGACCGGGACGGCGACCTTCCCGTCAATCCCGACGGGGGACTCAAGAGCTTCGGGCACCCGATCGGGGCGACCGGTCTCCGGATGCTCTTCGAGTGCTGGCTGCAGCTCCGGCGCCAGGCCCCACCCGAGCGTCAGATCGCCACGGTCACCGAGGGTGGCCGCACCCTCGGGCTCACCCACAACCTCGGTGGCGGACCCGGAGAGTGCGTGAGCTTCGTGGGTGTGGTGGGCACGGAACCGTCGGACTGACGTGGGCGCCATCGGCCAGTCGTGGGACGAGAACGAGGACCAGGCTGCCCTTCGCCAGCTGGCCCGCGACGTGGCTGCCCGTGAGGTCGCCCCCCGGGCGGCGGCTCATGACGAGTCGGGCGAGGTACCGCGTGAGGCCATCTCGGCCATGGCCGCCGCCGACCTCTTCCGGGTGACCATCGGTGAGCAGTGGGGCGGCCTCGGGATGGGCGACGTCGAGGCCGCCATCGTGCTGGAGGAGATCGCCCGCCACGACGTCTCCACCGCCATCTGCTGCCAGCTGGCCTTCAACGGTCCGGCCCGGGGCATCGAGCACCTCGGCTCCGCGTCACTCAAGGATCGCTGGCTTCCTGCCGTGGCCGACGGTGAGGCGATCATCAGCATCGGCATCACAGAGCCCGATGCCGGTTCGGCCGTACAGAGCATGCGGACCGCACTCAAGCCCGACGGGGACGGCTGGCGGCTGGACGGCTACAAGAACTACTCGACGCTGGGCCACGCCGCCGCCGCCGTTCTGGTCTGGTGCCGGTGGCCGGGTGGTGAGGGCGCCCGGGGGATCGGGGCGGTGATCGTGCCCATGGACCGTCCGGGTGTGGAGCTGACGGGTCGGCACCGCGGGATGGGGATCCACGCCGCCACCGAGTCGGAGATCGCCTTCGACGGCGTGGCCATCACCGAGGACGATGTGTTGGTGGCCGGCGACCCGTCCTCGCCCGAGCCGTTCAAGCTGCTCCTCTCCCACCTCAACCACGAGCGGTGCGGGAACGCGGCCATGTGCGTGGGTGCGGCCCAGGGCGCCCTCGAGCGTTCGGTCGACTACATGACCGAGCGGGTGGTCGGCGGACGACCCATCGCCGAGCTGCAGGGCCTGCAGTGGAAATTGGCCGAGATGGCCGTGGCCATCGAGGGGGCGAGGCTGTTGCTGGGTCGGGCCGTTCGCCTCGCCGGCCCCGGTGGTACCCCTCCGGCCATGGAGACGGCCATGGCCAAGACCGCGGCCAACCTGGCAGCCAAATACGTCTGCGACGAAGCCATCCAGATCCACGGAGGCTACGGGTACAGCCGAGAGTACCCCCTGGAGCGGGCCTACCGGGACATCCGGGGGTTGTGCATCGGGGCCGGAACGGTGGAGGCGCAGCGCAACTACATCGGTTCGAGCATCGTCGCCGGCCGGACCTCGGTCTCCCCGGGCTGGATCCCACCGGCGCGCTAGGTCTGGTCCCGCCGCCGCTCGTCCGGCCGCTCGTCCGGCTGCTCCTCCGGCTGCCCGTCCGGGGTACCGTCCGGGGGCATCGCCCGAGGGTGACCCGTCTCCGTTCCGGAATTTCGGAATTGGCCGATTTATCACCTGCAGCCGATAATTATCGTCTGCAGGTGATCTGTTGTCGAGTCTCGTGACCGAGTTCTACTTACCGGCCAGTAATATGGACAGTCGCCGGGCCGGTCGAGCTGGGTTCCGCCGCCTTGCTCCCGGCCCGGCATCTCTCTCCGTCGACCCGGGGCTCCGGTGCGCCCGCCGGCACGCCACAGCCCGGCGCCGAATGACACGGGAGGCGACCCATCGAACGGTTCCCGCGGCAGTACGATGGGGAGGCCACACCTGTTGAGAGGGGTTCTGGATTACGCCCCAGCTCCGGGCCTGACGCCCTCGGTCCCCTGCCCTTTGACCGGGGGCACCTCCGACCACCCCCTGCGCCGGCCGTGGCCCGGGACCGCTCAGGGCGCCCGGGCGGGTTCGGTGGGGATCGACGACGCCGGTACGGGAGTGGGCGCCCCCGGCCTGGTCCGGTAGTGTGGCCCGCGTGTCTGCGGTGGTCGACCACAGGGGCGTGCTCGATCCTGCGGTCTCTGCGGAGGCCGGAGGCGAACGGAGCCGGCTCATGGATGCCGCGCTGCACGTGATGCGGCGCAACGGCTTTCAGGGGGCCAGCGTGCAGGACATCCTGGATTACGCCGGACTTTCGACCCGCGCCTTCTACCGGCAATTCCGCTCGAAGGACGACCTGCTCCTGGCCATGTTCAGAACGGCGTCGGATCCCGATGTCGCCCAGGTGGTGAGAGCCGTCGGGGATGCGCCGACGGCTCTGGAGGCCGTGCGCGCGTGGATCGACGAGATGGTGACCATGGCCTTCGACTGGCGACGGGTCCGGCGGCTGGTCATCTTCAACCCGTCGGCCCGCCAGGCCGACGGGTACGAACAGGAGGAGGCGGCTCTTCGGTCGCGGCTGATCTCGCCCCTGTTGCTGGCGCTGGAACGCGGCCGCTCCGACGGTTCGTTTCCCACGACCGAACCAAGCTCAGACGCCGACGCCATCTTCGACCTGGTGTGGAGCGTGGCCCACCGGCAACGGCGGGCCCGGTCGACCGACCCCGGGCGGGCCAAGGACCAGGTCCTGCGCTTCTGCCTGCCCGCCCTCGGGGTGAGAACAAGCGTCTGAGACGACCGCCTCCGGGGAGCCGCCTCCGGGGTGATCCCTGAAAACGGCGTTGTCGCCATTGTGACGCCTGGTGTACCGTGAGTCGCCACGACGGGAGGAACGGTCGTGCTGCGGCCGACGATCAGGAGAGTACGTGGAAATCGACGTGGCGACGCAGACCTCCGTCCCGGAGTTCCGGCGCGCGTTGGAGGAGTGGCTCCGGGCCAATCTGACCCCTGAGATCGTGGTGGCCGGGCGGGAAGGATTCGAGGACGAGGACACCCTGGAGCTGTTGCGGGGCTGGAACCGGTTGTTGGCCGACGCCGGCTGGGCCGCCGTGGCCTGGCCGGCGGAGTACGGGGGTCGCAATGCCGGCGTGGCCGAGCAGTTGGCGTACCACGAGGTCATGGCCGCGGCCGGAGCCCCAGGGCCGGTCAACGTCATCGGTGTGGCCAACATCGCCCCGGCCATCCTCGACGCCGGCACCCAGGAGCAAAAGGACCGCTTCCTCACCCCGATGCTCCGCGGCGACGAGATCTGGTGCCAGGGGATGTCCGAGCCCGATGCCGGATCCGACCTGGCCTCGCTTCGCACCACGGCCGTGCTCGACGGTGACAGTTTCGTGGTCAACGGGCAGAAGACGTGGAACAGCCTCGGCCACCACGCCGACTGGTGCCAGCTCTACGTCCGCACCGACTCCTCGGTCCCCAAGCACGCCGGTATCAGCTGCCTGCTGGTGGACATGCGATCTTCTGGGATCGAGGCCCGACCGCTCCGCACCATGACCGGTGACGCCATGTTCTCGGAGCTCTTCTTCACCGACGTGCGGGTACCTTCGACCTCCCTGCTCGGCCCGCTCAACGCAGGCTGGAAGGTGGCCATGACGACGTTGAGCTACGAACGGGCCGGGGTGGCCAAACTGCACCTCAGCCTCAGTGCCCGGTTCGCCGACCTGGTGGAGGAGACCCGCCGGAGCGGCGTCGAGGTCACCCCCGTCCATCGGGACCACCTGACCCGGATCTACTGCCGTATCGCCTGTCTGCGCTGGACCACGGCGCGGGAACTGGAGGTCGTCGGCCGTGGTGGGCGGCCGTCACCGACCATGGGCAGCCTGGCCAAGCTGATGTGGGCGGAGATCTCCCAGGAGCTGGCCGGATTGGCCCTCGGACTGCTCGGGCCGGGGGCTCTCGAGGGACCGTGGTCGAAGAGCCTGGCCGGCTCGCGGGGATCGTCGATCGCCGGAGGCACGAGTGAGATCAACCGGAATATCGTGGCCGAGCACGGACTGGGGCTTCCCCGGTGACGGCCATGACCCTGAGCGAGAGTGGGGAAAATTGACATCCACGAACACGTACGAGGGACACCGGGTCATAGTCAGTGGCGGCGGGGGCGCAGGCATGGGGGCGGCCGTGGTCCGGCAGCTGAAACCGCTCGGCGCGGAGATCCACGTGATCGACCTGAAGGAGCCGCCGGTCGACGTGGCCGGGTACCACTCGACGGACTTGCGTGAGCCCGACGCCATCGGGGCCGCAGTCGACGCCGTCGGAGGCAGGATCGACGCACTCTTCAACTGTGCCGGACTGCCCGGAGGACGGTTCTCCGACCTCGACACCATGCTCGTCAACTTCGTCGGCCAGCGCCACCTGGCCGATCTGGTGGTCGAGCGGATGGGTGAGGGTGGGGCCATCGCCAGCATCTCGTCGGGGGCCGGCGCCAGCTGGATGGCCAATGTGGAGAAGTGGAAGCCGCTGGTCACCACCGAGGGCTTCGCGGCGGGGAGGAAGTGGCTGGAGGAGCATCCCGAGGAGATCGCCAGCGGTTATGCGCCGTCCAAGGAGGTGATCATCGTGTGGACCGTCTGGAGGTCTCTGGCCCTGGCCGAACGCGGCATCCGGATCAACTGCACCCTCCCCGGGCCGACCGACACCCCGATGATGCCCGACTTCGAGGAGCAGATGGGTAAGGAGTTCATGGACAAGTACCCCATCCCCCTCGGTCGCCGCCAGACGGCGGACGAACAGGCCGCGCCCCTCCTCTTCCTGAACTCACCTGCGGCATCGGCCATCACCGGGGAGAGCATCCTCACCGATGGCGGAACCATGGCCGCCCTGGCCGTCGGCACGCTCGACGTGTCGGCGTTCGGCTTTTGAGCGGGGCGACGGGCGCGGTGCCCGAAGGTGGAGATGTCTCCGGTGCGGGGGGGTCGGCGGGCGAGATCCACGACGCGTTCCGGCTGGTGCCTTCCGGTGAGCACCGGTTCCTGGCCACCAGCATCGGGGACCCCGGCGTGCGGGACGTCGTCTATGGGGGCCAGTTGCTGGCCCAGATGATCCTGGCCTCGGACCAGGTGGCCGAGACGAAGGAGGTGGCGTCCATCCACACCATCTTCGCCAGGAGCGCCAAGGTCGCCGCGCCCCTCGAGATCGAGGTCAGGGTCGTCCACGACGGGCGAACCATGGGCAGCCACGCGGTGACGGTGGCCCAGGGTGACCGGGTGTGCGCCGAGGGCCTCCTCCTCCGCCGGGCCGACGGGCCGGATCTGATCAGGCACGGGCCGGACATGCCCGACGTCCCCGGCCCGGACGACTCACCGGCTGCGGCCCAACCCGGGTTGGCCGCGCCGGGTAGCGAGCTCCGGGTGGTGGGCGGCGTGGAGACCTCGGACCCGGACGCCCCGGTGGGCCCGGCCGAGCTCTTCGTCTGGGTCCGGCTGCCGGGGGAGGGCGGGAACCTGCCCCTGGCCCAGGCGATGCTGGCCTACGGCACCGACGGGTTCCTCATCGGGACGGCCATGCGGCCCCATGCCGGCATCGGCCAGAGCATGGCCCATCGGAACATCGCCACCGGGGTGGTGTCCCACACCCTGACCTTCCACGAGCGGATCGAGCCGGGAACGTGGCTGCTGATGGCCCACGAGAGCCCGTACGCGGGCCGGGGGGCCAGCTACGGGCGGGCGCAGGTCTTCACCCGGGACGGCACACTGGTGGCATCGTTCGTCCAGGAGAACATGATTCGAGACACCGGACCATCCGACAGGGATCGCACCATGACCACCACCCAAGAGGGAACCGCCATCACCGGCGAGGCCCGGATGCTCATCGACGGGAAGCTCGAGGAGGCGATCTCCGGCCGACGGTTCGACAACGTCAACCCGGCCACCGAGGAGGTGCTCGGGACCACGGCCGACGCCGGCCACGAGGACCTGGACCGCGCCATCGGCGCCGCCCGGCGCGCCTTCGACGAGACCGACTGGTCCACCAACGGAGCGCTGCGCAAGCGGTGCCTCCTGCAGCTCCAGGATGCGCTCGAGGACGAGGTCGAGCTCCTGCGGGCCGAGCTGGTGGCCGAAGTCGGCACTCCGGTGCTCCTCACCTACGGCCCCCAGCTCGACGAGCCCCTGTCGGACGGCCTCAAGTGGCCGGCCCACTACATCGACGAGTTCGCCTGGGAGCGTGATCTCCCCGAGGGCCATGCCTTCGGTATGCGGAGCTGGCGGAAGGTCGTGCGGGAGGCGGTCGGTGTGGTCGCGGCCATCGTGCCGTGGAACTACCCCTTCGAGGTGTCCATCAACAAGATCGGGCAGGCCCTGGCCACCGGCAACACGGTCATCTTGAAGGCGGCCCCGGATACTCCGTGGAACGCCACCCGGATCGGCCGCCTGGTGGCCGAGCGCACCGACTTCCCCCCCGGCGTCTTCCAGGTGGTCACCACCACGGACAACCAGGTGGCCGAGGACCTGGTCACCGACCCCCGGGTCGATCTCATCTCGTTCACCGGGTCGACGGCGGTCGGCCGGCGGATCATGGAGAAGGGGGCCCCGACGCTCAAGCGGCTCTTCCTCGAGCTGGGCGGCAAGTCGGCCGACATCGTGCTCGACGACGCCGATTTCGCCGAGAAGCTGTCCTTCGCCTGGGCGGTGTGTACCCACGGCGGCCAGGGCTGCGTGATGCTGACCCGGATGCTGCTGCCGCGTTCGCGCTACGACGAGGGGATCGCCCTCATGGAAGAGGGCTTCCGTACCGTGGCCTACGGGCGGGCCAAGATCCTGCGCTACATCGAGCAGGGCACCGAGCAGGGGGCGCGGGTCGTCGTCGGCGGCGGTCGCCCGGCCCACCTGCCCACCGGGTATTACGTAGAGCCGACCCTGATGGCCGATGTGGACAATTCGATGACCATCGCCCGGGAGGAGATCTTCGGCCCCGTGCTCGTCGTCATCCCCTTCGAGGACGACGACGATGCCGTCCGCATCGCCAACGACAGTCCCTACGGACTGGGCTGCGGCGTCACCTCGGGTTCGGAGGAGCGTGCCCTCCGGGTCGCCCGTCGCATCCGGGCCGGTTCGGCCATGGTCAACGGTGGGATCTGGTACGGGGCCGACGCACCCTTCGGCGGGTACAAGGCCAGCGGCATCGGCCGTCAGAACGGGACCGAGGGCTTCGAGCAGTACACCGAGACCAAGACGATCGCCGGAGGGCTTCCCCCGGTCCCGGGTGAGTCGGGGGGCTCGGCCTTCGGGTGAACCGAAGGGGTCAGCGCAGCCGCCAGTCGATCCGTTTTCCGGAGGTGAAGCGCTCCTGCCCCTTGGCCAGCTGATCGGGATCGGTACCGATGTTGGTGAACAGGTAGGCCTGGTCGAGGGCCTGCCTGCGTGACAGTTCCAGGCCCGCCCACAGAGCGCGGACGGTCCCTTGGACGCCCAACTCGGGCTGCTCGGCGATGGCCTGGGCCGCCCAGTCGGTTCGCTCGCGGAGCTCGTCGGACGGCACCACCTCGGACACGAAGCCGATCTGGTGGGCGCGTGCCGCCGACATGCGCTCGTTGGCACCGAGCAGGGACAGGCGCATCACCTCCTGGAAGGGCATCTTGTGGAGGAGGAAGATCGGCTCGAAGGCGGCGGGCATCCCGTAGGTGACGTGCGGGTCGAAGAACGTGGCGTGGTCGGCCGCGATGATGAAGTCGACTTCGCCGAGGATGTAGAACGCCCCACCGCAGGCCATGCCGTTGACGGCGGCGATGATCGGCTTCCACAGGTCGTTCGACTTCGGACAGACGCTCTTGCCCGGGTCGTCGAAGTCCCATGGCGTGTTGTAGCCGGGGAGCTTGCCCGGGGGCAGGTCGTCGAAGGAGCCGATCCCCTCACGGTCCAGGCCCGTGCAGAAGGCCCGGTCGCCGGCACCGGTGATGACCACACACCGCACATCGTCGTTCCTGCGCAGCATCATCCACAGTTCCCGCAGTTCGCGCTGCATGGTGGTGTCGAAGGCGTTGAGGGCCTCGGGGCGGTTGAGGGTGACCCAGGCCACGCCGTCGGTTTCGTCGTACAGGAGGGACTCGAGGTCGGGCATGGCGGCCATGGTAACCGTCCGGGTCGGTGGCGCCGTTCTCAGAAAACGGCAGTGCCGGTCGGGATCGGTCAGTCGCAGTGACCCGGCGGTGGCGGGACGTCGAGGCTCGGGTTGCGGTCGAAGAACCCGACGGGCAGCAGATGGAAGCCGCAGTACTCCACCGGCATGACCGGCCAGTCCTCGGGCCGGGGCAGATGGGTGACCCCGAAGGTGTGCCACGCCACGATGTCGGTACCCAGCAGCGATCGGTCGGCCTCGGTCCAGCCCGGCAGGCCGTCCCCCCCGGGGTGCTGGTTGGGGTAGTCGCCCGCCGCCCGACGCTCATCGGGCGCATACGGGGTGACCCAGAGGTTGTGCCGGGCGAATCCGGCCCGGCGCCCGATACTCGACTCGGGCTGAGCGTGGAGGGTGGGGGTGGCTCCGGGCACCAGCTTGTAGGCGACGGGTCGCCCGAGCCCGTTGGACGCCCCGGGGTTCACGAACCGCCAGTGCCTGGCACCGGCCGGGTCCGCATCCCGCCGGGCCCCGCGTTCGGACTCGAGGAGGACCGACCGTTGGCGGAAGGCATTGCCCCAGGGGTTGTCGTCGTCGGTCGGGAGCGGTTCGACCGAGATCTCGTATGCCTCGTTGACCGGACCGCCGTCGATGTCGACGTCCAGGCGGGCGCAGAAGAGGTGCTGGTGGACGGGTGCGGCCAGGCCCGGCGCCACCGGCGACGCGAAGGGGGTGTCCTGGTCGGGACCGACCGCCTGGGTGGACATGATTCCGGTCAGCTTCACCTCGAGTTGGATGGTGCCGTCGAGGTAGAAGTACCAGAAGAACCCGTACTCGTAGTTGCCGACGGTCGAGACCGACGAGACGACCAGCCGCCGCGATCGACGGACCTCGGTGTGGCCGGTGTTCATGTCGTTGTGCTTCCAGAGGATCCCGTAGTCCTCCTCGTGGATGCAGATGGCGTTCTCCACCACGTAGGGGTTGCCGTGCTCGCTGGCGAAGGTGGCATCCAGGTAGGTAATGGCCCCGAGGCAGTCACAGCCCAGCGCCAGCGAGTTGGCCATGCGGCCGAGCCCCCATTCGCCGACGTCGAACGCGTTCTTCCATCCGTGCAGCGGTCCCGGGTCGCCGTAGGGGACCACCATTTCGCAGATCGATGCCCGGTACATGATGGGCCGGACCCGACCGTCGTCGTAGCCGATGGTGTGGAGCACCAGCCCCTCGAGGGGATCCATGGACACCCGCATCGACCACCGCTGCCAGTTCAGTTGATTGGACTCGAGGGTGAAACTGACCCCTTCGGGTTGGACGATGTCCAGAGGACGCAGGTCGGTCCGTAGCGGCTGGTTGTCCTCGGGGCGGTAGCTGCCGCGTCCTTCGGGCATGGGCACGACCCCGAGGTCGATCACCTCGAGGACGATGCCGCGGGCGGCGTCCACGGTGGCCAGCACGCCCTCCACGGGGCGGGCGTAGCCGTTGTCGGACGGCTCCTCGCGGTAGTAGGAGAGGCACCGGGCGATCCGCCGCTCCTCTTCGAGGGGGTTCCCGAAGTTGCCGGTCGGCCAGGGGTCGATCTGGACCTTGTCGAAATCGGTGATCCCGCGCCGGAGCATGGCCTCCTGCCACTCGGGATTCTCCCGCAGGGCCACCGTGGCCCGGTACGAGTCGTCGAACAGGAGAGCCGGGCGTACGCCCTGGCGTTCGGTCCAGCGCACCACCTCCCCCTCGGGCAGGGCCACCACGGCCTCGATCACCGAGGCTTCGGGGCCGGGGATGATCAGCAGGTGGACACGACGGTCGATCTTGTCACCGGGTCGGTGGGCGATGACCGCGGCCTTGTCCGGTTCGTCGAGCGTGATCGTGGAGAAGAGAGCCGCTTCGGCGATCCGGCCGCTCGCTCGCACGGCGGCCACCGCGGCCCGGATCTCATCCGCCTGCAACGGATCGAGGGGGTGGGCCACCGGTGGGGCTGGGGCCGGCGTCTCACCCATGGCCGTGGTCACCCCCGGTGGTACGAGACCCGGCCACCAGGTCGGATGGGTGGGGCGTCACGGTGCGGTGGTGATCACCCGCTTCGGTCGGCTCGGCGTCCCGGGCGCCGAGGATCCGGTCCATCCTGGTCTTCAGTTCGCGCATGGTCCTTCCTCTGTCGGCGGCACCGGGATCGTCCCCGGCACCGTCGATGCCAGGGCACAGTAGTCTCTGCGGCGATGAGAGAACGTACCTCGGCTCCGGTGCGGGGGGTGTCGGGGCACGCCAGAGCCGAGCCCGATCGGCCCGCCGTGATCCTGGGTGAGACGGTCCGCACCTACGGAGAGCTCGATGCCCGGGCCCGCCGCCTGGCTGCGGTGCTCGAGGCCCTCGGCGCCGGTCCGGGGCGACCGCTGGCCACCGTTCTGCCCAACGGGATCGAGATGTTCGAGGTGGCCACGGCGGCGGCCATGCTCAACGCCCCCTATCTCCCGGTCAACTGGCACCTGAAGTCGGACGAGCTCGCGTACATCCTCGAGGACGCCAACGTGGCCGTGGTCGTCGGCCAGGCCGGATACGACGATGACCTCACCGCGGCCCTCGTCCGCCACGGCGCCCGTTCCTTGCGCGTGGGGCTCGATTACGAACGGGAGCTCGGGTCGGCGCCACCGTTGGACGGTGGGGACAGCGGCGCCGGGCCGGAGCTCATGTTCTACACGTCAGGGACCACGGCGAGGCCCAAGGGGGTGGTGCACACCAGCCTGTCCGACGACAGCGGTCGGGCGCGCGGCATGGAGGGCCAGGTGGCCCTGTGGAACTGGACCCCGGATGATGTCTACGTGATGAGCGGGCCGGCCTATCACGCGTCCCATCTCGGCTGGGCCCTGTGCTCGCTGTACACCGGAGCCACCACCGTGATCACCGAGCAGTTCGAGGCGCGGTCGTTTCTGGCCGAGGTGAGCCGGCGCCGCGGGACCCGATCGTTCATGGTGCCGGCCCACTTCATCCGGATCCTCGAGATCCCCGAGTCCGAGAGAGCGGCCCTCGATGTCTCCAGCTTCTCGCTGATCGTGCACGCCGCCGCCCCGTGCCCGGTGGCGGTCAAGTTCAAGATGATGGACGCATTTCCCGACGCCG
>JBEKOI010000148.1:0-9492 GCA_049521915.1 Acidimicrobiales bacterium
CGACGGCGGGATCTTCTCCTTCGGCCCCGGTGCTTCCTTCTACGGTTCCATGGGCGGCCACCCGCTGAACAGACCGATCGTGGGGATGGCAACAACGGGTGACGGTGGGTACTGGTTGGTGGCCTCCGACGGCGGGATCTTCTCCTTCGGCCCCGGTGCTCGCTTCTACGGTTCCATGGGCGGCCACCCGCTGAACAAGCCGATCGTGGGCATGGCTGCCCCAACGACAGGCGGGTATTGGCTGGTGGCCTCCGACGGCGGGATTTTCACGTTCGGCTCGGCACGCTTCGCCGGGTCCACCGCTGGCCAGGGTATCAACGACATCGGCGGCATGGCCGCGGCAACGCAACAGTGAGGCCCGGACCGATCCAAGACGGCGAGGTTCTGTAGGTCCCCAACTCAGGAGTGCTCACGCCGGCATTCCCGGTTCCTGACTGCGTGCTGCAGTGTGCCGCGTCCGGCAGATGGTTGAGTCGCTACCGGTCTTCCACCGTCGGACACCACAAGGAGTGACTCCGTCCGGCCAGCCCAAGGGGGTCGACAGCCGGGGCGTCGCTGAGGGAACCATACAAATGGTGCCCCCGACTCGCAGAGGATCTGAGGGCATGGGATCCCTTCGTTGCCTCACAAATCCAGTGTTCTCGTACTGGGATCAACCGACACGCTGGCAATGATCTTTGCTTTGATTCGAATTGACATTTCTCGTGGGAAGGCTGCGATCCTGCTCGCCATCTCCTCCACAGTTCCGATCAACTCCTCCGAGGCAACAACCCGAGACACGAGACCCAGTTCATGAGCTTCGTGTGCATCAATCGTTCGCCCCGTGAGGCAAAGATCTCGAGCCACCGCACCGCCAACAAGGTCGAGCAACGGTCGATAGACCACGTCGCCGAAGGAACGCTCCGGATGTCCGAAATGGGCTGTCCTCGAAGCAATCCGCAAGTCGCACAGGACGGCCAGATCAAATCCGCCGGCCAAAGCCACCCCGTTCACCGCTGCGATGATGGGAAGCGGAAATCGGAGCAGCGCGTGATGGAACCTGTCGCTAGAGTCCCACAGCCGCTTCTGAAAGGCTTCATCGTCATTGGTGAACTCGCTCAGATCGAACCCAGCACTGAAGGCGTCGCCTTCGCCGGTCACGATGAGGCAATTGACCGAGTCGTCCGTACGAAGGTGCTCCAGCGCATCCACCATCTCTTCGCGTAGGTCCATGGAAAGGGCATTCTTCTTGTGCGGCCGATCCAAGGTGATAGTTGCTACGCGATCCTCGGAATGCGAGATCCTGATGTTGGCCATCACGGAATCATCACAGGAAGCGGTGTTCAGATCCACCTGCCCCGATCGCCGAGTGAAGGTCGCGTTATCTGCTTTCAGAAGCGGCCCGTGCTCGCGCTCCGCTAACTGCTCATGAACAGGCACTTATGCCGCAGGGAACCCCAGCCTCCGGCACGTCTGTGAAGATTGGCCATAGCCGAACCAAAGTGTGCTGCGAGGCCACTCGAACTGGCCCTTCCAAAGCGCCTTCAGCTCGGTAATCAGATACACCCGAATCGGGCAAATCTGAAGCTCTCGACAAGGAGTACCATACGGCCAGGTCAACTCGGCGAGGCGGTTCCAATGCGTCGGAGAACAGTTGCGATTGCGACACTGTCAGGTTCTCTGGTTGCCGTTTGTGCGTTGGCGACGACTGCCGGACTGCTCAGTTCAGTGCAGCCAGCTGGTGCAGGCACAGCTAGCGTACCTGGTGCCCCGACGGGGCTACAGGCCTCCTCTGGCCGCAGTGGAAGTGCCGGCGTCAACTTCGAAGAACCGGCTTTGAACGCGGGTTCACCTATCAAATTCAATACGGCGACTGCGACCGACTTGACCAACCCGGCACACGGCGGCCAGATCGCCACTGCCGTTGGGGTTCCCTATGGCAATTCCGACGCGATCGCGTTCTCCAAACTCACCGTTGGCGACCGCTACACCTTCAGGGTAACCGCCACCAATTCGGTCGGCACCGGTCCGGCGTCGGCTCCCTCCAATGTGGTCATTCCGACACCGCCACCTCCTCCTGGTGGGGTCTACTGTGAACATGCAACGGGAACGACCAGTGGCGTTGTCGCATTATCGAGCTGCAGCACCGGAACGGGCACCCTACCCGGAGCCACACTGAAAGGCACGAGGACCGGCAAAATCACCTGGACGCATGGAACCCAGTCGTATTCGACCACGATTGCCATCACAACGACGTTGATCCCCAATACTGAAACGAGCGGATACTGCGCGAAGCAGGGTCTCGGAGGGGGGTATCACGTCCATGGCAAAGTGACTGCCAACACCAACCCAAGAACGACAGTCGGGGCCTCTGTCTCTGCATACCTTTGTATCAGTGCGTCCGGTGCAGTGAGGCAAGACCACTACGGCTCCTTCGCCTTCTAGCTCGCAGTTCGACGCCCGCCCCCGGTCACCGGGTCATGGGCGGTAATCAACCGGGGCCGACGAGCAACCTGGGATCATGCCCGACGGCTGGATTCCCGCACTGGCTGCGAGAAGGACTATCCACATGCCATTGCGAACAACCTTCACAACGATGCTGGACATCGAACACCCGATTGCGCTGGCCCCAATGGGCGGGTCGGCTGGAGGCGTCCTTGCTGCAGCGGTATCCAACGCGGGTGGTCTCGGCCTCGTAGGGGTTGGCAGCGGCGACGTTAGGTGGATGGACCGTGAAGTTGCATTGGTCGCTGCGGGCACGAGTGAGCCGTGGGGCATCGGCTTCCGGAGTTGGGCAACCGATCTTGCGACTGTGATGCGCGCATTGGAGCACCGACCAAGCGCAGTGATGCTCTCTTTCGGCGATCCGGCGACACTATCGACGGTCATCCGCGAATCTGACGCCCGCTTGATCATTCAGGTAGTTGACATGACTGAAGCTGGCCAGGCGCTCGATGTTGGAGCCGACGTGATCGTGGCCCAGGGCACAGAAGCAGGCGGCCACGGTGGGACGTGAGCCACCCTGCCGTTCGCACCGGCGGTGGTCGATTTGGTCCATCCCACACCGGTGCTTGCGGCGGGAGGTATCGCGGACGGTCGAGGGCTTGCCGCCGCCCTCTCCCTGGGGGCTGCCGGAGTGCTTGTCGGGACAAGATTCCAGGCGAGCCAAGAAGCACTCGTCGATGCGGAAGTGGTCAAGGCCATCCTGGATGGACATGGCGAAGATACAGAGAGGAGCCGAGTGCTCGACATTGCTCGGGAGTCCATGTGGCCAGATCAATACACAGGTCGAACGCTCCGGAATGCCTTCCTAGACCAGTGGCGCAATCGTGAAGCGGAGTTGGAAGGTAACGGTGAGGCCTTCGCGGCCTACCACGAAGCCGAACGTAGGGGCGATATGGGCGCCATAGCCATTTGGGCGAGTGAAGCGATTGATCTCATCACAGAGTCCCAATCAGCCAATGAGATCGTCCGCGGCATGGCCACCGATGCCGAGGCAACCATGAGGCGAATTCTGGCAGTGCGTGACTATCCCTGATCGCCGGCCTGGAGGCGTTATCCAGGCTGCCCTGCTTGCCAATCGCAAACTGACGCGCACCGGCACTTCTGCCATACCGGGAAGGTCGCAGTCGAACGGCAGTGGAGGTCTGCGGGCGGCTAGCTGTTGACACATACCCATATGGGCATATGATGTCGATGTGGCCCGTCTTCCGACGACGACTGACGCATTCAACGCTGTTGCTGACAGCAGCCGACGTGCACTACTCGATGCCCTCGGAACGGACGAGGCCACCGTCAGCGATCTAGTAGACCGGCTGGGCCTGAGCCAGCCACAGGTGTCGAAGCACCTGGCAGTACTTCGAGCCGTGGAGTTGGTATCGGTCCGAACCGATGGACGACATCGCTGGTACCAGGTGAATGGACCCATGCTGCAACCCATCTACGAATGGGCAGGTGGCTTCAAGTCCACCTGGAATGCCCGACTCGACCAGCTCGACGAGGTCCTCGTTGAACTTCAAACTAAGGAGAAGCAGACATGAACAACACGATTGGCAACCGCCACGGCTCCGCTGCCTTCACATTGCCTTCCGACACGGAAATCCTGATCACGAGGGAGTTCGACGCTTCTGCGGACCTCGTCTTCAAGGCTTGGACAACACCCGAACTCGTGATGCGTTGGTGGGCTGGCACCCGAGGCGAGGTGACCAGTGCCCAGATCGACCTGCGGGTTGGTGGTGCCTGGCGGTGGGTCATGACGGCCAATGGCGGGTTCGAGGTGGCCTTCAGCGGCAAGTATCTCGAAATCGACCGGCCGTACCGCATCGTCAGGACCGAGGTGTTTGAAATGATCCCCGATGCCGAGTCCGTCAGCACCACGACATTCGAGGAGACGGACGGAGTGACTACTCTGGCGATTCTGGCTCGATACCCGAGCCAAGAGCACCGCGACGCAGCGCTGGCCTCGGGAATGGAAGGTGGCTTGCAGACCTCGCTCGATGAGCTGGAGGATCTGATTCGGCAAGGGGCGTAGCCCGACAGCAGGGTGGAGGTCGACTTGGACGTCCACCCTGAGGCTTCGGTGGTGACCCCCAACCGGGAGTGGGGCACGGTGACACTCCGGGCCCCCTCGGGTACCCTGCGAATCCAACGACTCTGCCATGATGAAAAAATGCCTGAATTCAGTATCACCGACATTCATGATGAAGCCGCCGAAGCTGAGCTACGCGACCAACTGGTTATCCACAACATTGAATCAACTGGTTATGGTGAGTACCGGGCCCTGAACTGCTTTCTCAGAAGCCCGGAAGGTGAACTTCAGGCAGGAATCTCCGGCTTCAGTTGGGGTGGCTATGCCATGATCGAATGGCTCTGGGTCTCACCCTCGTTGCGAGGAGCCGGTCTTTGCGGTCAACTCTTGCAAGCACTTGAGTCTGAGGTGCGTGCACGAAGCTGTCGAGTCATCCGTGTGAACACGCATACCTTTCAAGCACCAGACTTCTATCGGATGTTCGGCTACGAAAGGATCGGATAAGCCGAAGACACGCCAATCGGTCACGGAGAGGTCTTCTTTGCAAAGCGGCTGCCCTGAGTCACGAGCCACCCCCTGCGCAAGGCGGCGCAGTTGAACGATCGTAACGGAGGACTGTCCCTGCACACCGGTCGGGGGTCATTATCACCAGGACAGAGGCGCTCAACCACCGCCCCCGTCGGGCTCATCGAATAGATCGACGAACCGGGAGGGAGATTGCTCTCTCAGCCAGGTGACTGCATCTTCGGCCTCGTCGAATGTCAGGCCTGTCTGGGAGGACAGCCATTTGGAAAGGTCCCGTACGAGCAGAGGGGGAGATTCGGGATAATCGGCGACCTGAACCCAAAGATCCGCCCCGTCCTCCCTTTCAACAACCCGGCCCGCCGAACCGCCCCAACGGAGACGATGAAGGGGATCGCCGCCGATCAGTTCCTCATCCATCGTCTCCGGACGGTATCAGTCCTCTCCAAACCCCTGTCCCGGAACACCGGGAGCGGGCGGTTCTTTTCCGGTCAGGAGCGTCCGGTGCTCGCGGTCCGCGACCTGCCACCGACCGGCACGAATGGCCCACGTGAAATACCAGGTGACGGCCACCATAAACGGTTAGGGAGTTTGTCGGACAACTGTTGCTCGAGAAAGCGAGATCACCTGACCCGTCATTTGCAGAGTCTTCCCTGGGGTGAGCCTGACGATATTGATTCCCGCGCGTAGGTCGAGGTCCGCGTTGATAGTGCCCAAACCCCGTGTCGTCGTCACACTTTGGCCAGCACCCGTAATGGCCGGCAAGGTCGTCGGTGTGTTCCGAAGTAGGTAAAGTTGGAGTTCGACCTTCCGGTCAACGTCGCTGAACAGGAAGAGCGACCCTTTGCCAACGAGTTGAGGTCCCCCGCGTTTAGAGGCCAAACGCCAGCCGCCTCCGGGGAGCAAGCGAACTCCCGACACGGAGCTCGTGAAGGCGGGAATCTGTGTATGGACGGAAGTTGCGTTCCGAGTCGCAAAGGAGATGTCGAGGACGCTGATCTGGACGTTCACCATCCCGTTGTCCGGTGTGACGTAGTGAGCGTTCTGCTGGGTCACTATGGCACAGGGCCGATAGGAAGGCTCAAGTGACTTGGTCGCGTTATCAACAGCAACGTCATTGAGCACCCCCTTCCAATGATTGTGCCCGAGACCTACCCACAGGGGATATTCGGAGAGCACCTGGTTTCCGATCCCGACCTTGGTACAGGCCGATTGAGCCACGATGCCGGTGATGGTCTCGTAGGCGGATGCTTCTTCAGCTTTGGTTCGGCTCCGCGGATAGAAGTATGGGAGCAGGTAGGAGGTCTGGCTGGTCGCCGCCGGTACCAGTGGCATCTCGGCGTGGTCAAGGAGCTCTGGAAGACAGGCGACGATGAGCCCGGCCAACACAACCCGACCGACCCAACGGGAAAACGGGGCCAGAGCAATGGCTATCACCACCGAGAATGCAACCACCAAAGGAAGGACGAGCCGCACCCCGAACTGATTCCAGCGATAGATCCCAGTGAAGAGGACATAGCCGAAACCGAGCCCGATGCCGAAAACAAGTGCCGCATGCACCCGCTTGCGGCCATGGAGAGCTGCCATCGCCAGAACGATCAGGGCCAGCACGATCAAGAGAACGTGCCAGGGGTTGGCGCCGTAGTCATCCATGCGCTGAAAGATTGACCAGTCGAGCACTTTGAACACTGGCCAGTTCCGTGTCTCCGCATAGCGCTCATCGTTCGGCGCGATGCCGAAGACTGAGTACATGTGTCGAAGCACGGGGAGGACGGCCCGGGCCAGGTAGTTCTCCGGGCCCCATTTGCCATTGCCGACGTCGAACTCCGATGCCGTACTGCGGACGACGTTGGCGGCCATTGCAGGCAACGTGATGGGATGGACGGTCAGATCGGTGATTCCGGAGCCCTCGACCGAGCCGAACTTCTGAATATTCTGGGAGGCGAATGGCAAGACCATCGCCAAGGCACCGAGCGGAATCACGAGGAGCTGCCCTACTGCAGGCCGCACTTCGCCAGTCGGTCCATTCGACTGAATCTCTCGATACAGGACCACCGCGACGAGTGCGGCGGCAGCGGGGCCGATCAGCAACAACATGGAGCTCTTGGTCATGTAGGTCAGCCCTGCCGCGGTTCCCACTGCGAGAGCACGCCAGAGCCACGGGCCGGAAAACGAGTAGGCGGCCAACAAGACTAGGAGGACGATCCCCATTGCGGCCGCGACGTAGTCGTTCTCGGCGGTGGTGGCGAGCAGGATGCCCGTCGGGATCGTTGCGCAAATCAACGCCGACATCACCTGCGCCCAGCGTGACGCGCCCAGGAGCCGGGCCAACTCCGTCACACCCACCACCGAGACAACGGCGGCAAGCAGTTGCACCGCTGCATCAAACCGATCGGTGCCTGCCATCAGGTGGAGATGGGCCAGGTTGTACTCAGCCAGTGGCGAGAACTCGACCTGTGGCAGGTAATGCGCGGCGAACGGGGCAATAGTTCGGTCCTGGACCCAATGTTCGACTCGAGCTAGGTGGTACACCATTGCATCGCCGTTGTTCGGCAGGTTCTGCGCCCCGACGGCGACCAGGATCCCGAACATCGCGACAAGGACTCCGAACCAGATCCACTCTTCAAGACTGACGTTGGCCAAATGTTCACGGAGGCCGAGCCAGGATCGATCACGCTCCCACAGCATAGAAATGCTTCGGACGATTGGATGTCTTGCCGCGACGATCAGGACAATGACGACGATGCTCCATGCTGTCTCGATGGCACCGGCAGTGAAGTGGTGTCCGATGCTCGTCACTTCGGTCATCGCCAGTACGAGGAGCTCAAACCCAAGATACGCAAGAACAAATGAACCGCGCACCGAAAGTCTGGAGAAGCCGATTGACTCTCGGCGGCCCGTGAATAGCACCCACAAGAGCCCAAAGGCCACCACTGGCAATAGGAGCACTACCGCCTTCTTCCACCGCCGACAAGGCTGCTGCGCGCCCCACAACGATGCCGGCTAGGCGGCGGTTATCGACCGGGGTGTGCTTGCCAGCCGCGACGGATACGTGCAACCTGAGGCAGGTTGCTTGAGCAGTAGACCACGGTGGTCGGGTAATCCACCATGGTGCCTGCCCGAGAAGGATCGGTGGGGTAAGCCCCACTAGCTGGGCCCGAATCTGGCATCGACCGGATCGGATGGCGGGCGGTGGGCTCCTGGTGCCTGACCGAGACGACCGATAACTCCTGTGGCTCTGCGGTATTCTTGCGAGATTGATCTTTGATCTGTCCCGCGGTTGCCATGGCTTTTCGAGCCTCTGTTGCAACCGGTCATCTCCGAGATCTGCGACTGACGGCTGCAAGGAGCCCGGAGATGTCACCCGACCGAGGTCCAATCACGACGTTGCTGGCCACTGACAGCTTTCTGATCGGTGACGGTCTGGTCTCGCTGCTTGCGGACGTCACCGATGTCAAGGTGCTCGGACGGGCGAGGGATCACGACGAACTCCTCCAGTTGGTCAAGGAACTCACGCCCGAGGCCCTAATCATCAGTATCCGCACCCCGATGCTAAGCACCATGGGGACCATCGTTGCTGCACGGCACCTCCGTGAGGAGTACCCGGATATGGGCATCGTGGTCATCTCCGATCGGGGCAATGGATGGGCCCTCGAACTGCTTCGAGGCGGCGCATCGAGAGTCGCCTACCTGCTCGACGAGCGGCTTCCAGATATCGAGGCGGTGCTCGGGGCGCTACGTGAGGTCCGAGCTGGTCAGAGTGTTCTCGACCCCAGCATCGTGGACTCCCTGGTCCAGCGACATGAGGGTGTCCACGTCGATGACTTGACCATTCGTGAGATTGACGTGTTGGAACAGATAGCGCAGGGACTCTCCAACCCGGGGATCGCCGCTCAGCTCAACGTCTCGGTCAAGGCGGTCGAGAAGCACGTCACGACCATCTTTAGAAAGCTCGGGCTCGGAGGTCATTCCACTATCGACCGCAGGGTCATGGCAGTGCTCATCTATCAGCGTTCCCAGACGAGTCCGTTTGGCCCGCAACGGCTGTGACAGGACTCCATTCTCAACGTGAGCGTGGAGCAGACGCCCAACCCGTCGTTGAGCATCCGTATTCACTCGATCCGGTGCCCGAAACTCCTGACAGGTCGATTCAAAAGTACCGCTCTGCGGACTTACCCATTTCCCACGGTTCGGGGAGCTTTTCGTCTAGCTCCGACTGACCGAGAGTCTCAGCGTCCCTGATGTGCAGTGCCCATCCGATCGCTATGGCCGTCCACCCCGAGCGATCCTGTGGATCGTATGAGTCGGCCTGAAATGCGGTCACCGCACCATCCGCTGCTCTTGACGGGGTGGATCCACCCCTTGCCGTAAATCGCGCGGGGACTGCGAACAGCCGCGTGCTCGGAAGGTGAAGCCAGGCCGTGAGATCGGCGTCCTCGATGAGCAGCCAGCCGCCAGGACAC
>JBEKOI010000149.1:0-9459 GCA_049521915.1 Acidimicrobiales bacterium
CCCCACGACTTCTACAAGGGCGCCGTCGATTTCGAACTGCCTTCCCGAGGCCACTACGCCACCGGCATCGCCTTCTTGTCGCGCGACCCGGCCGTGGCCGCCGACGCCCGCCGGGCCATCGACAAGCTCGCCGGCGAGGAGGGGCTCGATGTCGTCGGATGGCGCACCGTCCCCATCGACGCCTCGTTGCTGGGGTCGATCTCCGAGGCGGCCATGCCCTCCATGCACCAGCTCTTCGTGGCCCCTTCGACCGGCACCTCGTTGGCCGGGGCCGATCCACCCCTGGCCATCGACCGGCTGGCCTTCGTGCTGCGCAAGCGGGCCGAACACGAGATCGAGGACTGCTACTTCGTCTCCCTCTCGGCCCGCACCATCACGTACAAGGGGATGCTCACCTCCCACCAGCTGACCGAATTCTTCCCCGACCTGTCCGACGAACGGGTGACCAGTGGCCTGGCCCTCGTGCACTCCCGCTTCTCGACCAACACCTTCCCTTCGTGGCCGCTGGCCCATCCCTACCGGTACCTGGCCCACAACGGTGAGATCAACACCCTGGCCGGAAACCGGAACTGGATGAGGGCCCGGGAGGCACTGTGCGCGTCCGATCTCATCCCCGGGCTGTCGCGGGCCTTCCCCATCGTGACCCCGGGAGCCAGTGACTCGGCATCCTTCGATGAGGTCCTGGAGCTCCTGCACCTCGGTGGTCGCCCCCTGCACCACTCGGTGCTGATGATGATCCCCGAGGCATGGGAGAACCACCGGACCATGGACCCGGCCCGACGGGCTTTCTACCGCTACCACGCCGCGCTGATGGAGCCGTGGGACGGTCCGGCCGCGGTGGCCTTCACCGACGGGACGGTCATCGGGGCCGTGCTCGACCGCAACGGGCTGCGACCGGCCCGGTACTGGGTCACCGACGACGGGCTGGTCGTCCTGGCCAGCGAGGTCGGCGTCCTCGAGGTCCCGGCGGAGAAGGTGGTGCGGAAGGGTCGCCTGCAACCCGGGCGGATGTTCCTGGTCGACACGGCCCAGGGCCGGATCGTGGACGACGACGAGATCAAAGACGCCCTGGCCGCCGAGGAGCCCTATGCCGAATGGTTGGACGCGGGCCAGATCGAGCTCGAGGAGCTGCCTCCCCGCATCATGCTCACCCCCCAGCACGCCTCGGTCATCGGACGCCAGCGCCTGTTCGGCTACACCAACGAGGAGCTGCGGCTCATCCTCCAGCCCATGGCCCGTACCGGGGTCGAGCCCAACGGCTCGATGGGGACCGACACGGCCATCGCCGTCCTGTCCGATCGACCGCGGCTCCTCTACGACTACTTCACCCAGCTCTTCGCCCAGGTGACCAACCCTCCGCTGGACGCCATCCGCGAGGAGCTGGTCACCTCGCTGATGTCCACCCTGGGCCCCGAGGCCAACCTGCTCGAACCCACCGCCGAATCGTGCCGCCAGATCGTGCTGCCCATGCCGGTCATCGACAACGACGACCTGGCCAAGCTGCTCTACGTCAACGAGGACGGGAGCACCCCCGGGTTCAGCGCGTTCGCCATCGACGGGCTCTTCGAGGTGGCCGGCGGGGGACGGGCCCTCGGCGCGGCCATCGACGACGTGCGGACCCAGGTGACCGGGGCCATTTCCAGGGGGGCCGACGTGATCGTGCTGTCCGACCGCAATTCGACCGCCGCCCTGGCCCCCATCCCGTCACTCCTGCTGGTGGCCGCGGTCCACCACCATCTGGTGCGCAACAAGACCCGCACCCGCGTCGGGCTGGTCATCGAGTCCGGTGATGCCCGCGAGGTCCACCACATGGCGCTGCTCAAGGGATTCGGCGCCGCGGCCATCAATCCGTACCTGGCCTTCGAGTCCATCGACGACATGGTGCGGTCGGGGGACCTGACCGGCGTCACGGCGCGTCAGGCCCAGAGGAACTACATAAAGGCCGCCTCCAAGGGCGTGATCAAGGTGATGTCCAAGATGGGCATCTCGACGGTGGCCTCGTACACCGGTGCCCAGGTGTTCGAAGCGGTGGGCCTGGCCGCCGACGTCGTGGACGAATACTTCACCGGCACCGTGTCCCGCATCGGTGGTGTCGGGCTGGATGTCCTGGCCGAAGAGGTGGCCTCCCGCCACCGGCTCTCCCATCTGGACCGGCCCACCGAGCTGGCCCACCGCGAGCGGGAGGTCGGGGGCGAGTACCAATGGCGGCGGGAGGGGGAGGTCCACCTCTTCAACCCGAAGACCGTGTTCAAGCTGCAGCACGCCACCCGCTCCAAGCGCTACGAGGTGTTCAAGGAGTACACCGAGGCGGTCGACCAGCAGTCGGCCCACCTGGCCACGTTGCGTGGGTTGATGCGCCTGAGGACCGGTGACCTCCCGCCGGTGCCCATCGAGGAGGTAGAGCCGCGGGAGGGAATCCTGGCCCGATTCTCGACCGGGGCCATGTCCTACGGGTCCATCTCGGCCGAGGCCCACGAGACGCTGGCCATCGCCATGAACCGGCTCGGCGGACGCTCGAATACCGGGGAGGGCGGCGAGGACGTGGACCGGTTCACGCCCGATCCCAACGGCGACCTCCGCCGGAGCGCCATCAAGCAGGTGGCCTCGGGCAGGTTCGGCGTGACCTCCGAGTACCTGGTCAACGCGGACGACATCCAGATCAAGATCGCCCAGGGGGCCAAGCCCGGCGAGGGGGGCCAGCTGGCGGGGACGAAGGTCTACCCGTGGATCGCCAAGACCCGGTACTCCACCCCGGGGGTCGGGCTCATCTCGCCCCCGCCCCACCACGACATCTACTCCATCGAGGACATCGCCCAGCTCATCCACGACCTCAAGTCGGCCAATCCGACGGCCCGGGTCCATGTGAAGCTGGTGGCCGAGGTGGGGGTGGGGACGGTGGCCGCCGGGGTGGCCAAGGCCCACTCCGACGTGGTGCTGATCTCCGGGCACGACGGCGGCACCGGCGCCGCCCCGCTCACCTCCTTGAAGCACGCGGGGATCCCCTGGGAGCTCGGGCTGGCCGAGACCCAGCAGACCCTGCTGGCCAACGATCTCCGCGACCGCATCGTGGTGCAGGTGGACGGCCAGATGAAGACGGGGCGGGACGTGATCATCGGGGCGCTGCTCGGGGCCGAGGAGTTCGGGTTCGCCACTGCACCGCTGGTCGTCTCCGGCTGCGTGATGATGCGTGTCTGCCACCTCGATACCTGTCCGGTCGGGATCGCCACCCAGAACCCGACCCTGCGGGCCCGGTACTCGGGAACGCCAGAGTTCGTCGAGACCTTCTTCGAGTACATCGCCGAGGAGGTCCGCGAGTACCTCGCCGCCCTCGGCCTCCGTTCGCTGGAGGAGGCCATCGGCCGGGTCGACCTCATCGACGCGGCCAGGGCCATCGACCATTGGAAGGCCGCCGGGCTCGACCTCTCGCCCATCCTCGTCCAGACCGAACTGGCCGAAGGGGCCGTCCGCTACTGCAACAGCCAGCAGGACCACGGCCTCGACCGCGCCCTCGACCACGCCTTCCTCGAGGCGTGCCGACCGGCCATCGAGGACGGCGCACCGGTGCGGGCGGCGCTGGCCATCACCAACGTGAACCGCACGGTGGGGACCCTGCTCGGCTACGAGATCACCAGGAAGTACGGCGGGGTCGGCCTGCCGGAGGGGACGATCGATCTGACCTTCCGCGGATCGGCCGGGCAGAGCTTCGGCGCCTTCGTGCCCAGGGGGGTCACCATGCGCCTGCTCGGCGATGCCAACGACTATCTGGGCAAGGGGCTGTCGGGGGGCCGGATCATCGTGCGTCCCCCCGAGGAGGCACCGTTCGCGGCCGAGGACAACATCGTGGCCGGTAACGTGATCCTCTACGGGGCCACCGGCGGCGAGGTGTTCCTCCGGGGCCAGGTGGGTGAGCGGTTCTGCGTCCGCAACTCGGGGGCCATCGCCGTGGTGGAGGGCGTGGGCGACCACGCCTGCGAGTACATGACCGGTGGCCGGGTCGTGGTGCTCGGGCCGACGGGTCGCAACCTCGGGGCCGGGATGTCCGGCGGGGTCGCCTATGTCTACGATCCGCACGGGGAGCTGGCCGGGATCTACAACCACGACACCGTCGACCTCGAGCCGCTCTCGCCCGAGGACAGGATGTGGCTGAAGGACCGGGTCACCATGCACCGCGACGAGACCGGCTCGACGGTGGCCGAGCACATCCTGGCCGATTGGGTCAGCTCCTCCGAGCAGTTCGTCACCGTGATGCCCAAGGACTACCGGCGGGTGCTGGAGGCCACCGAGCTGGCCGTGGCCGAGGGTCGATCGGTGGACGAGGCGGTGATGGAAGCAGCCCATGGGTGACGTGAAGGGGTTCTTGAAGCACGGGCGGCAGTTGCCGTCGCGCCGGCCGGTGCCGGTCCGGCTGCGCGACTGGAAGGAGGTCTACGAGCCGTTTCCCGTCGAGACGGCCCGCGATCAGGGGGCGAGGTGCATGGACTGCGGCATCCCCTTCTGCCACGAGGGCTGCCCGTTGGGCAACCTCATTCCCGAGTGGAACGACCTGGTCTACCGCGACGAGTGGTCCGAGGCGGCCGAGCGGCTCCATGCCACCAACAACTTCCCCGAGTTCACGGGACGCCTGTGCCCGGCTCCGTGCGAGGGGGCGTGCGTGCTGGGCATCAACGATGACCCGGTGACCATCGAGCGCATCGAGTACGAGATCGTCGAGCGGGCGTGGGCCGACGACCGGGTGGTACCGGTGGTCGGTGCCACCCCGACCGGCAAACGGGTGGCGGTGGTCGGATCCGGACCGGCGGGGTTGGCCGCGGCCCAGCAGCTGGCCCGGGCCGGTCATCAGGTCGTCGTCTTCGAGCGGGCCGAGAAGCCCGGCGGCCTGCTGCGCTACGGGATCCCCGAGTTCAAGATGGAGAAGGCGGTGGTGGACCGCCGGCTCGAGCAGCTGCGGGCCGAGGGTGTCGAATTCCGGTGCGGAGTCTCGGTGGGGGAGTGCGCATCCGAGGTACTGGGCGCATTGGCCACCGATGCCACCGTGGTCAGCGCCGGCTCGCTGGTCGACGAGTTCGACAGCGTGCTGCTGGCCGCCGGCGCCACCCTGCCCCGGGATCTGCCCATCCCGGGACGCGAGCTGTCTGGGATCCACCTGGCCATGGACTACCTGAGGCCCTCCAACAAGGTGCAGGAGGGACTGCTGGACTCGTCGCCCATCACCGCCGAGGGCAAGCACGTGGTCATCATCGGTGGCGGAGACACCGGTGCCGACTGCCTGGGTACCGTGCACCGGCAGCGGGCGCTCAGCGTCCACCAGCTCGAGATCATGCCCGAGCCGCCGCCGACGCGCCGCGGCGACAACCCGTGGCCGACCTGGCCCCTCATCCTGCGGACCTCGTCGGCCCTCGAGGAGGGAGGCGAACGGGTCTTCTCGGTGACCACGGCCGAGTTCCTCGACGACGGCTCCGGGCGGGTCCGGGGGCTGCGCGGGGAGCAGGTCGAAGTGATCCACGGCCAGGACGGCCGGCCCGAGTTCGTCCCTGTCGAGGGCTCCGAGTTCGAGCTGCCCTGTGAGCTGGTCCTCCTGGCCATGGGGTTCCTGGGTTCGGAGCGGACCGGGGCGGTGGCCGAGCTCGGCCTCGAGATCGACCCAAGGGGGAGCGTCGTCGCCGACCAGTCGTGGTCGACCAACGTCGAAGGGGTGTTCGTGTGCGGGGACATGACCCGGGGGCAGAGTCTCATCGTGTGGGCCATCGCCGAGGGCCGTTCGGCGGCGGCCTCGGTCGACCGGTTCCTGATGGGACGCACCGATCTCCCGGCACCCATCGTGCCCGGCCAGCTGGCCCTCCGCTGAGGAACCCGGCCGGGCTGGCTTGGGCTGGCTCTGGCTCTGGCCGGCCTGGCTTGATCGTTAGCCCGGACTGGTGGCCCCCACCAGATCCGGCCAGTCGGCCACGTCGAACCGCACCACGGCCCCCGTGTGGGGGGCGTCGATCATCTCGCCTTCCCCAACGTAGATACCGACATGGTCGACGCCGGACGACCCGTCGCCGAAGAACACCAGGTCCCCGGGTTCGACGGACGACCCGGCAGGGACAACCGGTCCGGCGTCGAATTGGTCCTGGGCCACCCGGGGCAGTGTGACCCCGGCATGTGCGAACGCAGCCTGGGCCAACCCGGAGCAGTCGAAGCCGCCGACGCCGGTGCCGCCCCACACGTACGGGGTGTTGAGCTGCTGGGCGGCGAAGGTGAGGGCGGCCACGACCGTGCCGGAGACGGCCGGTTCCTGCTGGAGGGAGAGGGCCAGGGTGAGCACGGTGTCCACGTAGGCCTCGGAGTGGTTGTAGTCATCGAGGGCAGCGCGGAGGGTGGACGCCGCACCCCCACCATTCGCGCACAGCATCGAGGCTGCCGTGTAGACGGCATCGATGGGGTCGTAGGGAGATGCCGGCCGGACCCCCCCGGGCCCGACGGTTGCGTAGGCGGCGAAGGTGGACGGTTCGAACTGCATGGGCCCCTCGGCCCCGGCGCCGTTGGCTCCGGACCACACTCCCGGAGCTGTCGACTGGCCGCTGCCCGTCTCGACGGTGCCCACCGCGGCCAGCACGGTCCACGGCAGGCCCGGACAGGTGGCGGCCGCCTTCTCGTAGAGGTCCAGCCAGGCGGCCGGGACGGCGGCCCGGTCACCGCCGCCGCCGGCGCCGGATCCGGTTGAGCCACCGCCGGCCTCGGCCCCGGCGCCGGTGGCCGGGGCGCTCCCGATGGCCACCACCGACACGAGGCCCACGGTGAACACGAGCAGGCCGACGGCGGCCGCGACGATCAGCTTGCCCATCTCCGTACCTCCGTGCCGGTGGGCCGACGAGGTGAGCGGCCGTGCTCAGAGGAGGTGGCCCGGGCGGTGGCGACGCCGGCGTCCGGTGTCCCGGCCCGCGCCCGGGACTGCGGCTGGCGCCAGTCCAGCATCGGGGACCGTGGGACGCAAGGCCTTTCCCGGATCGGGCCACCCCGGATCGGGCCACCCCGGATCGGTGTGCCCCGGATCGGTATGCTCGTTCACTGGGCACACCGATGCGGGACAGGGGAGGAACGATCGTGCTGAGTACCATGCAGGATGCTCCATTGCTGGTGAGTGGGATACTCCGCCACGGCCAGCAGGTCTACGGCGACAGTCAGGTCATCACCATCACCGGACCCGCCGGCGAGTCCGTCGAGTCCTCGTTCACAGAGGTGGCGGAACGGGCCGAGCGCATGGCCAAGGCCCTCGAGCATCTCGGGGTGGGCGACAGCGACCGGGTGGGCACTTTCTTGTGGAACAACCAGACCCACCTCGAGGCCTACCTGGCCATCCCTGGGATGGGGGCGGTCCTCCACACCCTCAACCTCCGGCTCTTCCCCGAGCAGCTCTCGTACGTGATCAATCACGCCGAGGACAAGGTAATCCTGGTCGACGCCTCACTGATCCCGCTGCTGGCCCGGGTCCGCGAACAGCTCACCACGGTCAAGCACATCGTGGTGGTCGGCGAGGGCGACGGCGGCCCGCTCGGGCAGACCCTCTCCTACGAGGAGCTGATCGGTGCCGAGGAACCGGGCTACGAGTGGCCCACCCTCGACGAGCGGCAGGCTGCGGCCATGTGCTACACGTCGGGGACCACCGGCAATCCGAAGGGTGTCGTCTACAGCCACCGTTCGACCTACCTGCACTCGATGGCCATCACCTCGGCTTCCTCGCTCGGCATCAACGAATTGGACCGGGTGCTCTCCATCGTCCCCATGTTCCACGCCAACGCCTGGGGGACCCCGTACGGCTGTTTCATGACCGGCGCCGACATGGTCATGCCCCAGCAGTTCCTCCAGGCCGAGCCGCTGGCCGCCATCATCGCCCGGCACCGGCCGACGCTCTCGGCCGGGGTCCCCACCATCTGGAGCGACCTGCTGCGCCATGCGCAGAGCCACCCCGTCGACCTGTCGTCCCTGCGGATGATCACCGCCGGTGGCGCAGCCGTACCGCGTCAGCTCATCGAGAGGTTTCGGGACGAGCTCGGGATCGAGCTGGTCCAGGGGTGGGGAATGACCGAGACCAGCCCGTTGTGCTCGCTGGCCCTCCCGCCACGCGGCACGCCCCCCGAGGAGGAGATCGAGTGGCGGTCCAAGACGGGAAGGATCGTGCCCGGGGTCGAGGTCCGTGTCGCCGGCGAGGACGGTTCCATCCTGCCCAACGACGGGACGTCGGTGGGTGAGTTCGAGGTGAGGGGGCCGTGGATCTGCGCCTCCTACTACGGTGATCCGGCCCCCGAGCGCTTCCACGACGGATGGCTGCGCACCGGGGACATCGGCTCGCTCGACCGCCGGGGATTCATGCAGATCAGCGACCGGACCAAGGACGTGATCAAGTCCGGCGGCGAGTGGATCTCGTCGGTCGAGCTCGAGAACGAGGTCATGGCCCATCCCGGGGTGGTCGAGGCCGCGGTCATCGCCGTGCCCGACGAGCGGTGGAGCGAGCGGCCAATGGTGGCGGTGGTCGTCGAGGCCGAGTCGACCCTCACCGCCGACGAGCTCATCGAATTCCTGAGCGACCGGGTGAGCCGGTGGTGGCTGCCCGAGCGCTGGGTCTTCGTCGAGGAGGTGCCGAAGACCAGTGTCGGGAAGTTCGACAAGAAGGTGCTCCGGTCCCGGCACGCCGCCGGCGAGCTCGACATCGTCGAGGTCGACATCAAGACCACCCGCTGATCAGGTGGGCGCCGATCCGGCCGACATCGCCGAGCGGCTCTCGGGAATTGCCGACGATCTGGCCGATCTGGCCCTCGACCGGCTGCGCCAGGCGTCCGACTCGGTGCGGTCGGGCAGCGAGCCCGATCCGTCGGTGACGGCCGAGGAGAAGCGCATCACCCGCGCCCGGCGGTCGGTCGAGAAGGCCGTGCAGTTGTTGGCGGGACCCTCATCGGCGGCCTCCTTCGACGAGGGGCCCTAGCAAGCTCCTGACCAGGTATGTCTCTCCGCCATCGGCTCCGGGGGGGACGGTTGGAGCCGCCAGGCGGACCTCCCTCCGACCGTTGATACACCCCGGTGATGGACTCTGCTCGTGGAACTGGACGACCTGGCCGAGGTGGTCGGAAGACTCAATGAGATGGACCCGTCGGCCCTGGCCGACCCGGAGTCGATCGTCGGCCTCCAGCGTCACCTGGCCAGCCTGGAGGCCATCACCAGCCGGGCCACCGCGGCCTTCGATGCGGCCGACAGCTGGGCCCCCGACGGGGCCCGCAATGCGGCAGCTTGGATCACCGCCACCTGCCGGCTCAAAAAGAGCGAGGCCAGACGCCGGGTCCGCCGGGGCCGGGAGCTCCGGTTCCTGCCCGAGACCACCCGGGCCTGGGTGGGAGGGGACATCACCGGTGCCCACGTGGACGTGATGATCTCCCTCCGGGGCCCGGCCACCGAAGCGGCCCTGGCCAGAGACGAGGGCCTGCT
>JBEKOI010000150.1:0-9451 GCA_049521915.1 Acidimicrobiales bacterium
TTCGATCTGGTCGTCGAGCCCACCCACGTCCGCGTAGGTGACGTCGGGAACCTCCTCGAGGACGAGTTCCTCGACCTCGGGACGGGCCAGCTTCTCGATCAGCAGACCGGTACGCGACTCCATCAGGATGGTGTCGCCAGCGCGGAGCTTGACCCCGATCAGGACGTCGGACAGCTCGGCCACCCGCTCCTCGTCGGCCCGTCCGAACACCAGGGCGCGCCTGCCGTCCTCGAGTACCTCCTTCAGCACCACCACCTCGCCGGAGCCCTCGCCCTCGCGGGCCAGGATCACGCTGAGGGATTCGTTGAGGACGACCTCGTTGCCCCGTTGCAGATCGTCGAGGTCGATGTCGGGGTGGAGCGACACCCGCATCTTGCGGCCTCCGGAGAAGACGTCGACGGTGCCGTCCTCGTTGGTCCCGAGGAAGGTGCCGTAGGCCGCCGGCGGCTGGGTGAGCTTCTCCACCTCCTCGCGGAGATTGGCCACGTGCTCCTTGGCCGTCTGCAACGTGAAGGTGAGCTTCTCGTTCTGGGAGATGGCCTGGGCCAGCTGCCCCTTGGTCTCGAGCAGCTTCTCCTCCAGGGTCTGGACCCGCCGCGGGCTCTCCTGCAGACGCCTGCGCAGGACGGTGACCTCTTCCTCGGCGGCCTGGGCCCTGATCCTCAGTGCATCGAGGTCGTCGTCCGTCGCATCCGCCCTCCGCTGGTCTTCTGCACCGTCGTCGAAATCAACCGTTTGAATCACCTCGCTCGAGTTGCACCCTTGTTGGCGACCCTACACCGGCACCTACCGGTTCAATGCGGCATTCGCACCACGGGCGGACACCTGGGCGGGCCAATTCTGACGGACCGTCAGTCAATGGGGCCGCGGTTGCGGATAGCATTGGAGATGAGGTGCTGTGATCCGGGGCCGGTCGGGCCCGGGCGTCCCGGTGCCTCACCGGTCGGATGACGGCAGTCGACCGGCGGAGCCGACCCGGACCGACGAGTGGAAGCCTAGGAGTGACGGAGCTGATGAAGGTCTGGATTGACCAGGATCTCTGTACGGGCGACGGCCTCTGCGAGGAGATCGCGCCCGCGGTGTTCACCCTGCTCGACGATGGGCTCGCCTACGTCAAGGAAGGCGCCGACGTGAAGAGCGAGCCCGGTGGCTCGGCCGGGATGGCCGCGGTGCCCGAGGATCTCGAGGACGCCGTGGTCGAGGCGTCCGAGGAGTGCCCGGGCGAGTGCATCTTCATCGAGCAGAGCTGACCCCGGGCCCCCGGTCGACGGGGTGGATCCGTGTCCCACGGATCACGGGATCACGGTCGGGTCCGGGCTCGACCTCTGCGGCTCGTCAAAGGGCAGGAGCAGGCGGGCCGTGGTCAGGAAGCCGGTGTGGCCCACCATGCGGTGGTCGGGGCGGACCGACCGGGCCTCGATGTGCCAGGTCCGGTGCAGTACCTCCAGGGTGGAGGCCAACCCGAAGCCGTTGTGCTCGAGCGCCGATCGCAGCTGTGAGGTCTGGTTGATGGTGGGGAGGTAGGCGCACAGGATCCCGCCGGGCCGGAGGGCCTTGGCCGCATGGGGAAGCACCTGCCACGGCTCGGGCAGATCCAGGAGGACCCGGTCGAGCCCCTCGTCGTCGATACCCTCGTAGATGTCCCGTATCTCCACCCGGTAGCGGTCGCTCCCGGCGCCCATGGCGGCCACGTTGCTGCGGGCCCTCTCGGCGAAGTCCTCGCGGAGCTCGTAGCCCACCACGTCGGCGCCGGCCCGCAGCAGGGCCATCGACAGCGCACCCGAGCCCACACCCGCCTCGAGGGCCCGCACCCCGGGGGCGATGTCGGCCTCGATCAGGATGGCCCCGAGGTCCTTCGGGTAGATCACCTGGGCCCCGCGTGGCATCTTGAGCACGGCGTCGGAGAGGGTCGGTCGCACGGCCAGGAATCGCCGGCCCGTGCTGCCGAGGATGGTCGATCCCTCCTGGATGCCGATCAGATCGTCGTGATCGACGATGCCGACATGGGTATGGAAGGTGGCGCCGGTCCGCAGCGTGATCAGGTACCGGCGCTCCTTGGCGTCGACCAGCAGGATCCGGTCGCCCGGCTCGAGGATGCTCCTGTCCCCCTCGGGCCCCACGTCGCTCAGCGGCCGGACGACTTGGCCGAGGGTGGCCTGCTGGTCCTCACGATGAGGCGCTCACCGGGCTTGAGCTCGGTGCGGTAGATCACGTCGTCCTGATGGCGGGCCCGGTTGAGCATCCAGATGGCCACACCGACCACCACCCAGGCCGTGTGGTAGCCGCGCAGCCCGCGTCCGAAAGCCTTCACCTGGATGTAGTGCAGCAAGGTGTCCATCGGTCAGATCCGCCGGACCTCGACGATGGCCGACCGCCGTCGGCCGTTCCGGCGGCCGATCAGGAACACCACGGCCACCAGGGCCACGCCCACGGCCAGCCCCACGGTCACGGCCTGGGAACGGGCCGACTCGAGCTCGCCAGTGGCCTCCCCGGTCAGCTCGCGGAACTTGGCCTCGATGTCGTCACGGGTGATCGGTTTGGTGTCGGGGCTCATGGGGCCTCCTTCTTGGGTGCGTCGGCGGCCCGGCCCTGTCCGCGGCTCACGGCCTTCACGGCCAATGCGGCGATCAGCACCACCGCGACCGAGCAGATCAGGTACGGGACCCACGACAGGTTGCCCGAGAACGTGCTCCCCGTCTCGGTCTGGAGAAACCGCAGGAAGGCCACCGACAAGATGACCAGCCCGATGGCCAGGGCCACCGATCCGGCCACCCCGAAGACGATGAAGCGCCCGAGACCCTTGAGGGGATCGAGCGTCTCCTGCTTGACGTAGTCGATGACCAACTGGAGCGTCTCGCTCCCTGTCGTGCGGAGGCCACCCAATCCCTTCGCTGTGCCGCTTCGACCTCGGGCCACGGTCCTCCTTGGACTCTGCAGGACCAGCCGGCACGGTGCCGCTGTGACCTGCTGGTTGACGCCACCAACTATAGGCAGCCTCCATCGAAGGACTGATCGACGGCGGCCGGAGTGCCCCGCCGAGGCGCTCAGTCGCGGCTGGTGAACAGATAGGTGGAGCTGGACCGGGCCACGATCGTGCCCCGGTCGTCCACCACCTCGGCCTCGGCGAAGGCCACCCGGCTGCCCCCCGAGACGACCGAGGCGGTGCATTCGAGCACGGCGCCGACCCGGACCGGGGCCAGGAAGCTCGTCTTCATCTCGACGTTGGACGAGAACACCTTGCGCCCTGCGGCCCGGGCGAAGGTGACGGTGGCCGACCCCATGGCCGAATCGGCCATGGCCCCGATGAAGCCTCCCTGGACGATGCCGGCCGGGTTGGCGAAGCGCTCGTCGGCCCGCATCCGCCACACCGTCCGCCCCGGCACGGCCTTGTCCACGCAGGTCATCCCCAAGGTCAGCTCACAGTTGGCCGGGACCTGGATGCGCTGATCAGCCACCATGTGACGCTACCTCCCTCCCGGTCGTCGATACTGGAGGCATGGCCGATCGATCCGACGAGCAGCGCGGACCGGCCGTCCTCGTCGGGGAAGCGGCCGAGGACTGGACCGGGGACGCCGTCTTCTACGAGTACTCCGCCGCCGCCGACCCGGTGGCGGCCGGGTCGATCACTCCGGTGCCGACCCACCGGTTCTCGCCCGGGCTCCACGCCGGAGGCGGGACGCGCATCATCCCTCTCGACCTCTCGGGACCCCTCGGCATCCCCTACCCCGCCACCAGCCCCGGCCTCCTGGCCTCGTTCGTGGTCATCGATCCGGGAGAGTCCGTGGTCACCACGGCCGACGCCACCAGCGAGCTCTACTACTGCATCAGGGGGCGGGGCCACAGCGACGTGGAGCGATCGTGCCTGCCCGGCGGCACCGTGTCGGGCCGGGTGGCGTGGTCCGAGGGTGACGTCCTGACCTTGCCGGGAGGCTGCACGACCGTGCACGCAGCGGATCCCGCCGACCCGTCGGGCGCCCTGCTGTACCGGGTCACCGACGCCCCCCTCCTCGGGTATCTCGGCGTCACGGCCACCTCGGAGCGATTCGGCCCCACCCGGTTCGACGGCACCGAGGCCAGGTCCCGATTGGCCGAGGTGGAGCGGGACCCCGAGGCCTCCCGCCGCAGCCGGGTCAGCGTGCTGCTGGGCAACTCGTCCACGCCCCAGACGCTCACCGCCACCCACACCCTGTGGGCCATGATCGGCGTCCTCCCCGCCGGGCGGGTCCAGCGCCCGCACCGGCACCAGAGCGCGGCCCTCGACCTGATCACCGAGTGCTCGTCCGGGTGCTACACGCTGATCGGGTCCCGGCTGGACGCCGACGGGGCCATCATCGATCCACTGCGGGTGGACTGGGAGCCGGCCGGCGCCTTCGTGACCCCGCCGGGCCGCTGGCACAGCCATCACAACGAGTCGGGCCGCCCCGCCTACCTGGTCCCCGTCCAGGACGCCGGCCTGCACACCTATCTCCGCTCGCTCGACATCCGGTTCACGTCGACGGGCGACTGAGCCGGCGTGCCCTTCGCCAGCGCGCTGTCGGAGCACCCCGTGGCCTCCCAGGCCACCGGCGAGGTGGCCGGTGCGGTGCTCGAGTCCATCGGCGAGCGACCGGACCTGGTGGTCCTGACCGTCACGAGACCCCACGCCGGTGCCCTGGAGGACATCGCCGGAGCCGTCGCCGCCGTGCTCCACCCGTTGGCCATGTTCGGCTGTGCCGCCGAGTCGGTGGTCGGGACCGCCCACGAGGTCGAGGAGACGCCGGCCATCGCCCTGTGGGCCGGCCGGGTCGGGCCCCTGGCCCAGGTCCACCTGCGCGCCACCCGGTTGGCCGACGACTCGTGGACCTTCGAGGGATGGCCCGGGCAGACGGCGTTCGAGCCCGGTACCCTCCTGCTGGCCGCCGACCCGTTCACGTTTCCGGCGGACGAGTTCCTCACCTGGCTCGACCGGGCGGAGCCGGGACTGCCGGTCATCGGGGGCAACGCCTCGGGGGGCCGGGGGCCGGGAGGGAACCGACTGGTCGTCGGGGACGAGGTCGTCACCTCGGGGGCCACCGGCGTGCTCGTCGGAGGCGGCGTCGACATCGAGCCGGTGGTGGCCCAGGGGTGCCGGCCCTACGGGCACCCGCTCACCGTGACCCGCTCGGACAGGAACGTGATCTACGAGGTGGCCGGGGTCCCGGCCATGGAGTGCCTGGTCGACCAGATCAAGAGCAGCCTGGACCCGGTCGACATCGCCGGCATCGAGTCGAACGGTCTGCTCATGGGCCGGCTCATCGACGAGCACGTCGGGGAACCCGGGCCGGGCGACTATCTCATCCGCAACGTGGTCGGGGTGGACCGCTCCACCGGCGCCGTGGCCGTCGAGGACCGGGTACCGCTCGGAAGCACCATCCGCTTCCATCTCCGCGACGCACCGGGGGCCCATCGCGAGCTGCGCCAGCTCCTCGAAGGTCGGCACGCCGAGGCCGCCCTGGCCTTCATCTGCAACGGTCGGGGGACGCGGCTGTTCGACGACCTCCACCACGATGCGGGGCTGCTGCAGAGATCGCTCGGTCCCGTGCCGGTGACCGGATTCTTCGCCGCCGGTGAGATCGGCCCCATCGGTGGGTACAACTTCGTCCATGCATTCACCGCGTCGTTGGCCCTGTTCCGCGACCGCTAGCAGGCCGGGGCCACCGCGGCGCGGCATCGACCCGGGCGCACCCGGCCGATAGGGTAACCGTCAATGACTGAAGGCGCCGTCAAACTGGCCGAACCGTCCGACGACGACGATCTCGTCAAGCTCGGGATCAATGTCGTACGGGGCCTGGCCATGGATGGGCCACGGGCCGCCAACTCCGGTCATTCGGGAACCGCGATGGCGTTGGCCCCGCTGGCCCACGTGCTGTTCACCCGGGTGATGAACCACGACCCGTCCGAACCGAGCTGGCCCGACCGCGACCGGTTCGTCCTCTCCAACGGACACGCGTCGATCCTCCTCTACTCGATGCTCTACCTCACCGGCTACGGGCTCACCCTCGACGATCTGCGTGATTTCCGGCAATGGGGCAGCCGCACACCCGGCCACCCCGAGCTCAACCACACCCCCGGGGTCGAGGTGACCACCGGCCCGCTCGGTCAGGGTGTGGCCAACGGGGTGGGCATGGGCATCGCCGAGCGCTGGCTCCGGACCAACTTCTCCCCCGAGATCTGCGATCACCACACCTTCGTCATCGCCGGTGACGGATGCTTCGAAGAGGGGATCTCCCACGAAGCGGCGTCACTGGCCGGTCACCTCCAGCTCGGTCGGTTGGTCTACATCTACGACGACAACCACATCACCATCGACGGGCCGACCGAGCTCGCCTACAACGATGACGTGGGCGAGCGGTTCGCCGCCTACGGCTGGTCGGTGGAGAACATCGGGGAGGTGGCCAACGATCTCGATGCCCTCGAGGGCGCGCTGCGGCGGGCGAAGGCCGAAGAGGCGCGGCCCTCGTTGATCATCCTCCGCAGCCACATCGGCTATCCGTCCCCTCTCCTGATGGACACGGCCAAGGCCCACGGCGACCCGTTCCCCCCCGAGGAGATCCGGGTGTGCAAGGAGCTCCTCGGACTCCCCCCCGACGAGTCGTTCTGGGTGCCCGACGACGTCCTCGACCTCTACCGGAGATGCATCCCGAAGGGCCAGGCGGCGCGGGCTGCGTGGAGCCGGCGGTTCGACGCCTGGCCGGGCGACAAGGCCAGGTGGGCGGCGGCCCAGACCGGCCACGGGATGCCCGGCTGGGAGTCGGCGCTCCCGGTCTTCGAGCCCGAGGACGGGCCCATGGCCACCCGCAAGGCCGTCAAGGCCTGCCTGGACGCCACCGGCAAGGCGATTCCCGGGCTCATACCGGGCGCCGCCGACCTGACCGGCAATACCGGGATGGCCATGGACGGCGCGCTGGCCCAGTCGGTCGAGGAGCCCGGCGGCGACCTCATACACTACGGCATCCGTGAGCACGGCATGGGCGCGGTGATGACCGGGATGGCCGCCCACCGGGGCATCCTGCCCGTGGGCGGCACCTTCTTCGTGTTCAGCGATTACATGCGGGGGGCGGTCCGCATCGCCGCCCTGTCCAACGTCCACGTCGTCTACTCGTGGACCCACGACTCGATCGGTCTGGGGCAGGACGGCCCCACCCACCAGCCCATCGAGCAGCTGGCCGCCATCAGGGCCATGCCCGATCTGCGGGTGATCCGGCCGGCTGATGCCAACGAGACGGCACAGGCCTGGCGCATCGCCGTCGACGGCGACGGTCCCACCGCCCTCGTCCTGTCACGCCAGGAGCTCCCCGTCCTGGCCGAGACGGCCCGACTCGCCCCGGCGGGGGTCGCCCGCGGCGCCTACGTCCTGCGCGATCCGGACGGCGGCCCATTCCGGATCGTCCTCATCGGCACCGGCAGCGAGGTACAGCTCTGCCTGGCCGCGGCCGATCTGCTGGGATCGGCCGGCATCGGCGCCCGCGTGGTGTCCTTCCCCTCGTGGGAGCTCTTCGCAAACCAGCCGGAGGTCTACCGGCGGGAGGTGTTCCCGACCGACGTGCCCCGCCTGGCCGTCGAGGCCGCCTCCTCCTTCGGGTGGGAGCGCTATGCGGACGCCACGGTGTGCATCGACCGGTTCGGGGCGTCGGCACCGGGCGATGTGGCCATGGAGGAGTTCGGCTTCACCCCCGAGCACGTCGTCGAGCGGGCCACCTCACTGCTGGGCCCGGGTCCGGTCACGTGATCGTGCCCGGCCGTTCGCTCCAACGCACGGCGGACCGGAACAGACCGTGCCACCGGAACAGACCGTGCCACCGGAACAGACCGTGCCACCGGAACAGACCGTGCCACCGGAACAGACCGTGCCACCGGAAAGGACACCTGTGACCACACTGAACGACCTCTACGATCAGCAGGGCCAGAGCCCCTGGATCGACAACCTGCGCCGCGACTGGCTGGAGGACGGCACCATGGCCGGCCTGGTGGCCAAAGGGATCCGGGGAGTGACCTCCAACCCCACCATCCTGGCCAAGGCCATCGACGGCCAGGACACCTACGACGCCCAGTTCGGGACCCTGATCGAGACCAAGTCGGTCGAGGATGCCTATTGGGACCTGGTCCTCCAGGACGTCGGCGCCGCCCTGGCCATCCTCCGCCCGGTGTTCGACTCGTCCGGCGGGGCCGACGGATTCGTCTCCGTGGAGGTAGCCCCGGCCCTGGCCCACGACACGGAGGGCACCATCAAGGCGGCGCGCACCCTCCACGAGCGCATCGACCAGCCCAACGCCCTGGTCAAGATCCCCGCCACCAGGGAGTGCGTCCCCTCGATCCGCCAGATGATCAGCGAAGGGCGCAGCATCAACGTGACCCTCATCTTCAGCATCGCCCGGTACGGAGAGGTCATCGAGGCCTACCTCTCCGGGCTCGAGGCCCTGGTGGCCTCGGGCACCGAGGACCTTTCCCACGTGGCCAGCGTGGCCTCGTTCTTCATCAGCAGGGTCGATACCGAGGTGGACCGCCGACTCGAGTCGGCGGCCCGCTCCGACGGCGGGGGCGACGAGCTCCTCGGGCTGCGGGGAAAGGCGGCGGTGGCCCAGGGCCGCCTGGCCTACCAACTGTTCCAGGCCCACTTCACCGGGCCCCGCTGGGAGGCCCTGGCCGCACGTGGGGCCCGGGTCCAGCGCCCGCTGTGGGCCTCGACCTCGACCAAGAACCCCGCCTACCCGGACCTGCTCTACGTGGACACGCTGATCGGCCCGGACACGGTCAACACCATGCCCGAGGGCACGGTGGCGGACTTCTTGGACCACGGCGTGGTGGCCCGCACCGTCGACACCGATGCGACCGGGGCCGAGCATGTGATCAACCAGCTGGCCGGGGCCGGTATCGACATGGAGGAGGTGGCCAAGGTGCTGGAGAACGAAGGGGTCGCCTCGTTCGCCAAGTCGTTCGACGAGCTCATGCAGACCCTGTCCGACAAGGCCAACACCCTGACCGCCGGGTAGTCGGCCCACCTGGTCCTGCCCGGCGCCGGCGGCCGGCCCGGGCCCCACCCCTCCGACCCGCGGATCCGGACCGGCCCGGGGGCGGGGATCGATCCGCCGACCGCCCACCACGATGAAGCCATCCACACCCCTGCCACCGCCATCCACACAGAGGAGACAAACATGAAGATCGCCATGATCGGCCTGGGCAAGATGGGCGCCAACATGACCCAGCGGCTCATCGAGCACGGCCACCAGGTCGTCGCCTTCGATCTCTCGGAAGGAGCCCGCCAGGCGGCGGCCGGGTTCGGCGCCGATCCGGCGGCCACCCTCGACGAGGTGGCGGCCAAGCTGACCGCCCCCCGGGTGGCCTGGGTGATGGTTCCGGCCGGCGACGCCACCAACTCGACCATCACCACCCTGGCCGGCCTGTTCGAGTCGGGCGATGTGATCATCGACGGCGG
>JBEKOI010000151.1:0-16198 GCA_049521915.1 Acidimicrobiales bacterium
CCGCCCCGGAAGCTGCCCCCGGCCCGGGCGTCGTCCCTGCGCTCATGGCTCGACCGCCCTGGCCTGTCCCAGCTGCGCCGCCACCGCCTCGGCCTCGCCCGCGTCCACCCGATCGATGGCGTAGCCGCTGTGGACGACGAGCCAGTCGCCGGTCACCGGCGGCGGCCCGTCGAGAGCCAACAACGAGACGCGGTGCACCGTGCCGTCGAGGTCCTCGACGTCGACGGCACGGTCGTGCTCGGCCACCACCCGGTGGAGCCTGCTCATACACATGTTCGTACCTCCCCGATCAAGTCGACGACGCGGCCGACGGCCCCGGCGAGCGCAGCCTCCACCGCCGGGCTCAACCCGGTACCGCGGCCGAAGTCCTCACCTTCGATGCCGACCACGACCACTCGATCCGGGGCCGCGCCGACGGCGCGGGACAGACGGACCACGCCGGCCAATCCGATCCCGTGCGTGCTGGTGGTGGCGGACGGCCCGTACGGAACCCCGCCGACGCCCCCGAGCTCGACGACGTACACCGTGCCGGGGGCCGCCCCCGACTGCACCGCGTCGACGACGACGGCGAGATCGGCTCCGTCCCAGACCCCGAGGAGATCGAGCGGGTCGGTGATGGGTCCCACGTCGCGCCCGGTCCCGGCCTCCTCGACGGCACGTGCCGCCACCAGGGGACCGGCACCGTCGTCGCGGCGGTACTCGCTTCCGAGGCCGGCCACCACCACCAGTGGTGCCCGACCGGTCACGAGCTCACCACCGATACGTCGAGGAAATGGGCGGCACAGGAGATGCACGGGTCGTGGTTGCGCACCGTCTGTTCACAGCGCCACTGGAGCTCGTCGTCGTCGAGGTCGAGGCCGTTCTGGACCACTCGACGGAGGTCGGCCTCGATGGTGAGCTGGTTCTGCGAGGTGGGCGGCATGATCCGCGCCGACAGGATGGTCCCGGCCTCGTCGATCTCGTACCGGTGGAGGAGGAGCCCCCTCGGGGCCTCGGTGACGCCTGTCCCCACACCGGGGCCCCCGGCCGGCTGCACATCGGCGGCCGGTGGATCGGGCGGAGCGTACGACTCGACGAGGGCGAGCGCCTCGTCGCAGGCGAAGACCAGCTCCACCGAGCGCACCACGATGCTCTGGAACGGGTTCGAGCACACCGGGCCCAGCCCGCCGGCCGCTGCCGCCTCGGCTGCGATCGGGGGGAGGGTGTCGGAGTTGAGCGCGTAGCGGGCCAAGGGCCCGGTGAGGTACGGGTCACGTCCGCCCAACCGGGAGTGGAGGGCGGTGGACCGGGCCACGTGCTCCTCGACGGCCAGCTCCCCGAATTGGGCCGGCGCCAGGTCGAGGCCGTCCGATGAAGACGGCCGGCCCCGCTCGATGGGATAGCGGCCCCCGTCGCGCAAGGCCACGAACCGGTAATCGCCGGGCACGTCGGGGATCTCGAACCCCGAGACCCACTCCACGGTGGCCAGGGCCGCGTCGCGGGCCCGACGCAGCGGCTCGGCCAGCGAGGCCACGTCCCCGGGGTCCGGTGCGCGGTAGAAGCCGCCCACCCGGACGTTGACCGGGTGGACGGCCCGACCGCCGATGGTCTCCATGACCAGGTTGCCGGTGCGCTTGAGACCGAGGCCCCGCTCCACCGCCCCCCGGTCCCGCTCGGCCAGTTCGACGGCATCGGCACAGCCCAGGAAGTCGGGCGCATGGAGGAGGTAGACGTGCAGGGCGTGGCTCTGGATCCACTCGCCGCAGTAGAGGAGCCGTCGCAGCGAAGCCACCCGCTCGTCCACGGTGACCCCACACGCGTCCTCCATGGCCGCGCAGGCACTCATCTGGTAGGCCACCGGGCAGATCCCGCAGATACGCGCCGTGATGTCCGGCGCCTCTGTGAAGTGCCGCCCCACCAGCAGGGCCTCGAAGTAGCGCGGGGGCTCGAAGATCTCGAGGGCGACGTCGGTGACCGTGCCGTCGCGCACGACGACCCGCAGCGATCCCTCTCCCTCCACCCGCGAGATCCCCTCGACGCCGATGGTACGAGGCGATCCGGAGCCGTGGGTCACGGTCGGCCCTCCGTCCCGTGAGGCCGGGAGGTCCGGCCGAGGGTGACCGGGACCGGACCGCCCTGGGTGGCGGACTCGTCCCGGAAGGCGGGGGCACCGGCGTTGAAGGTGGCGAAGAGACGCGACACGTCGATGGCGGTCATGCCCTGGCGGCGCAGCTCTGCGGCCAACGATGCCGTATTGGCGGTGTCGGCCGGGCCGAAGCAACCGAAGCAGCCGCGCCCGATGGCGGGGCACAGGGCGCCACAGCCCGCCCGGGTGACCGGGCCGAGGCACGGCACGGATCCGGCGACCAACAGGCAGACGGTTCCCCTGCCCTTGCACTCCTGGCACACCGAGTGCCCGGGGACGACGGGCATCCGTCCGGCCAGGGATGCGGTGATGACCTCGAGGAGCTGTCGCCGGTCGATGGGGCAGCCGTGAAGCTCGTAATCCACCTCGACGTGGGCCGAGATGGGCGTGGACGTCTCGAGCGATGCCAGGTACTCGGGGTGGGCATAGACGGTCCGGGCGTAGGCACCGGAGGCGGCGAAGTTCCGAAGCCCCTGGATCCCACCGGCCGTCGCGCACGCTCCGATGGTCACGAGCCGACGGGAGCTGGCCCGGATCTCGACGATCCGCTCGGCGTCGGATGGGGTGGTGATGGAGCCCTCCACCAGAGACACGTCGTAAGGTCCGGCCACGGTGGCTCTCGACATCTCGGTGAAGTGGGCGATGTGCACGGCCTCGGCCAGGGTCAACAGCTCGTCCTCGCAGTCGAGCAGGCTGAGCTGGCAACCGTCGCAGGAGGCGAACTTCCACACGGCGAGCGAGGGCCGCCGATCGGGCACCGGACGATCGGTCCCGCTCATCGCTCGCGCTCGTTGAGGAGGTGCGACACCGCACCGGCGTAGCAGATGACCGGTCCGTCCCGGCACACCAGGATGGGACCGAGCTGGCAGTGCCCGCACCAGCCCAGCCCGCACTGCATGTTCCGTTCGAGGGAGACCCGGATCCGTTCGGGGTCGACGCCCTGGTTGACGAGGGCCCGGGCCGTGAAGCGCATCATGATCTCCGGTCCGCAGAGCAGCGCGCTCGACGAGGTCGGATCGAAGCCGGCCTGGTCGAGCAGGGACGTGACCAGTCCCACGTGCCCGCTCCAACCGGGCGAAGCCACGTCCACGGTGACGTCGACCTCGGCTCCGTCCCGCGCCCACGATTCGAGATCGTCGCCGAAGATGATCTGTCCGGGCTCGCGGGCCCCGGCGATGACGAAGACTCGGCCGCCGTCCGGGTCGGGCCGGTGCACCAGCTCGTCGATGGCGCCTCGCAGTGGGGCGAGGCCGATACCCCCGGCCACCACCACCACGTCGCCGCTGGCGGTGACGGCGTCGCCCACACCCCAGGGCGTTCCGAACGGCCCCCGCACGCCGATGACGTCACCGGTGCCGGCCCGGCACAGGGCCCGGGTCACCGGCCCGACGTCGCGCACGGTGTGGCGGAGGGACCCGTGCTCCCGCCTCGAGCTGCTGACCGAGATGGCCGCCTCGCCCACTCCGTAGGCGGTCAGCATGTTGAACTGTCCGGGAAGGAACTCCAAGGGGTGCGGAGCGATCGGTTCCAGGGCCAGCGTGGTGACGTCCCCGGTCTCGTCACGGCGCCCGACCACCCGGTGGGGGACCGGCACCAACGTCGCGGTGGACGGAGACGGAACCGGAGCCCTCGCACCGGCGGCCACCGCATCCGTCCGGACGTCAGCGGTCACCGTCGGACCCGTAGAGGTCGAGGAGGCGGATCCGGGTCGCCTGCAGGCGTTCGAGGAGCACAGCGGCCACCCGGGTGACCAGTTGGTGGCCGAGGGCGTCGTCGGCATCGGCCTTGGCCCGCAGACAGGTGGCGTCGACGGCGATGGCCCCCACCGGACCGACCGCCCTGGCGTCGAATTGCCAGCGGTACGGTGGGAAGAGCCAGCTCCAGCCCACCGCCGCACCCGGGCTGACCGTCTCGACGACGATCGGCCCGCGGCCCGGGGCGTGGATCTCGATGGCGACCGTTCCCCGTCGGACCAGGAAGAGGGTGTCGGCCGGGTCCCCCTCGGCCAGCAGCAGCTCCCCGGTCGCGTAGCTCACGTTCCGGGCACACCCGGCCACCTGTGCCACCGCGTCTCCGGGCAGCCCGGCCAGGAGGGGGTGCGAGGCGACCAGCTCGGCGATCCCGGTGGTCATCGATCCTCCGGCGACGTGGTCGGCGACGTGGTCGGCGACCGGATGGCGCCGTCGCTGACCCGGATGGCCGCGGTCTCCACCGTCAGGTCGATGCCGACCGGACACCAGGCGATGCATCGGCCACAGCCCACACAGCCCGAGGTGTCGAACTGGTCCCACCACGTCGACAGCTTGTGGGTGAGCCACTGCCGATAGCGCGACGAGGTGGAGGACCGGACGGGGCCACCGTGGAGGTAGGAGTGGTCGAGATCGAAGCACGAGGCCCAGGTCCGCCGGCGCCGGACCTCGCCGGTGAGGTCGGTGGTGTCGGACACGTCGCTACAGAAACAGGTCGGGCAGACGAGGGTGCAGTTCCCGCAGGCCAGGCAGCGTTCGGCTACCTCCTCCCAGCGGGGATGGTCGAGGTTGCGGCCGAGGAGCTCGGCCAACCCCGCGGTCTCGAGCCGGCGACCGATGGCGTCGGTGGCCGATTCGACGACCCGGTCGCGGGAGGCGAGATCGTCGGCCGACGCCGGCGACGTGGGCACACGGGCCAGGACCTCGGCACCCCGATCGGTGCCGATGGCGACCACGAAGCGGTGCCCGGCGTCGTCGTCGAGCTCGGTCAGGGCCAGGTCGAACCCGGCTTCGGCTCCGGGTCCGGTGCCCATCGACGTGCAGAAGCAGGTGCCGGCGGGAGAGCCGCACTCGGCGGCCACGACGAAGGCGCCGGCCCGCCGGGCTGCGTAGGCGGGGTCGGGGTGGGCGCCGTCGAGAAGTACCCGGTCCAGCACGGCCAGCGCGGCCAGTTCGCAGGGCCGGGCACCGATGACGGCAAGAGGGGTCGTGTCCAGGTCGGGGGTGGTGGTGGTGACGTCACCGCCGTCGACCGAGCACCGCCACACCTCCTCCGTCGGGGGGAAGAACTCGGCTTTCCACGACCCGGGACCGACGGCCCAGGCGAACAGGGCATCGTCGGCACCCTGCTCCAGGCGGTACCGGCCCGGGGCCTGCTCGTCGTGCACTCCGACAGGCAGGTCGGCGGCCCGTTCCACCGGCCCGGGCAGAATGGCCCCGTCGCGCACGACCGGCCCTTTCGTCTCGTAGCCGAGGCCGGCCAGTGTCGAGAGCAGCACGTCCAGGCCATCCAGGCCGATGACGACCTTCTCACCGATGCGCATACCGGCAGGCTAATTGCGAGGAGCGCACGCCGACAGGGCCGGAAGTCATACGTTGCCCGCACCCGCCCCCGGATGAGGCCCCACCGGTTGCTACGGTGACCGAAAATGGTTGACGGGTACGGGACGAGGAGAGGGACGGAGCCCACCCGTCACCGTCGCCGACGCTCCTCGGTGAGCGAGGATCGGTTGCGCGCCCTGGGCCAACGCATCCCGGTGAGCCCCGACGAGCTCGAGTACATCGAGGAGCGGAAGGTGGCGCGCCACAGGCTCCTCATCGCCGGGGCGGTCGTGGTCGTCCTGGTGGTGTTGGCCGGTATTCGCTGGTTCGGCCCTGTCCCCTCTCCGGCATTCGACCCGACCGTGTCGTCGCCGGTGCGGCTCCCTGGCCCGTTGCCGTCCTTGCCCTGGCCGACCAAGGGCGCAGCCGCGCTGGGGGTGGAGGGGGCCGGGACCCTGGGCAGTGTCGGGACCGGCCACCCGGCCCCGATCGCCGGGCTGGCCGCGGTCATGACCGCCTACCTGGTGCTGAGGGAGCATCCGCTCGCCGCCGGGGGCAGCGGGCCGGCCATCCCGGTGACGGCGGCCACGAGCGCCGCGGCCCAGACCGAGGCGGCCTCCCAGCAGTCGGTCGTCCCGGTGGCCACGGGTGAGACCCTGACCGAGCGGCAGGCCCTCGAAGGGCTGCTCGTGGCCCAGGGCAACGATATGGCCATCCTGCTGGCCGGGTGGGACGCGGGGAGCGAGGCCGCCTTCGTGGTCAAGATGAACGCTGCCGCGCATGCCCTCGGCCTCGACTCGACCACGTTCACGGATCCGAGTGGCCTGGACACAGGGACGGTGAGCACGCCAACCGACCTGATCAGGCTGGGCGAGGCGGCTATGGCCGATCCCACCTTCGCCCAGATCGTGGCCATGGCCCAGGTCACCCTTCCGCTGGCCGGACTCGTCTACAACCTGGACGCCGACCTGGGTCAGAGTGGGATCGTCGGCATCAAGACCGGGTCCGACTCGGCGGCGGGCGGATGCTTTCTGTTCGCGTCCGATGAGACCGTGGACGGGAAGAGCCTGACCCTGGTCGGAGCGGTGCTCGGTCAGGAGGGGGAGAGTCCGAACACGGCGGCCCTGAATGCTGCCACCGGTCTTGTGAATGCCGCCTTCGCCGCCGCAGGCACATTCGGGTCCCTCCTTCCCGCGGGGGGTGTCGGACGGATCACGACCCCATGGGGCCAGTCGGTCCCGGTGACGGCGGACACGGCGAGCGTCGTCGGCTGGCCCGGTCTCACCGTTCCCGTGCGCATACACGTCGAGGCGCTGTCGTTGGCCGTCCCTGGCGGCGCAGACATCGGCACCCTCCATGCCGACCTCGGTGGTCAGGTGGTCGCCCTCGGCCTGCGCGCCTCCCGTCCGCTCCACGGCCCTTCGGCGTTCTGGCGGCTGACACGCCTGTAGGCGGCCTGTCCCGTCATCTGGTGAACAGCTGATCGGCCCCGTCGGGACCGACGGTCAGGCCGGTGCCCGGGAATGCTCGGACGGTGGCCACTGCCCGAACCAGTCGCCGGCCAGTCGGGCCACCTCGTCGAGGGTTCCCGGTTCCTCGAAGAGGTGGGTCGCCCCCCTCGTGACACCACGGCCCTGACCGTGTTGCCGGGCGCGCCGGCGGCCCAGAGCGCGGCCCCGGCGCCGGTGCTGGCGCCGAAATAGCCCCGGGGCAACATGCCCACATCGGCCTGTCGACGAACCCATTCAGGTTCTCGCGTAGCAGCGCGGCAACCTCACCGTCCGATGTCTGCTCGAAATCGCGGTACCAGATCCCGACGGCGACGAAGTGGGCGGGAGTGACCAGGCTCACCACCTGGTCGGCGTCGCTCCGGAGCTCCTTGACCGTCTGGGAGGGCGCCACTGGAACGGCCACGATGACACGCCGGGCACCCCGGGCCCGGGCGATGCGCACCGCGGCTCGGGCTGTTGCTCCGGTGGCCAGCCCGTCGTCGACGATGACCTCGGTGGCCACGGGTACGCCGCCCCGGAGGGCCAGTACCACCGGGCGTTCGTCCCTCAGCGGCGTGAGCAGCTCGGCCAGATGCCGACCGGCATCTCTTCGATCGGCGAAGACCATGTCTCCTCCCGCGTCGAGCTCTGCTCCGGTGTCGCGGGCGCTGGTCATCTCAGAGCCCTGTGGGGAACGTCTCGGACGGCTCGCCCCGGTCCCACGCTCGGCTCCGTTCGAGGGGCTCGAGGGCACGGGTGCGGTCCATGTGGATGACGGCATCGAACTGCCGGGCCAGCCGGGCTTCGAAATAGTGGCTCTGGAGCTCGGACTCCGGCCGGTAGATCACGCCGATGGCACGTTCGAGCCGGGGCTGATCCAGCACGTCGTGGACGGGTACGTCGGTGGTGGACAACCAGAACTGTGGGAGACCGACCGAATGCAGGAGCGCTTCGTGGCTGTCGGGGCGGGCCGGCCGGACCCGCTTGCGCTCGGTCGACCCGCCCCAGCCGGAAGCGGCGGTCACCCAGCCGTCGAAGGTGGTGAGTCCGATCAGTGCCGTGTCCCCTCCGTATCGCTGGCGTGCCAATTGGCCGACGTTGAGCTCGCCACGGAGGCCCATGGCCGTGGCCCGGGCATCGCCCACGTGGGAGTTGTGCTCCCAGACGACGACCTTGGTGTCGCCGGACTGACGGTCGAGGTGCTCGATGAGGGCGTCGAGCGTGCCGGCCATGTGCTGGTCGCGCAGATTCCAGGAGGACACCTCGGCCCGGTACATCTGGTGGTAGTACTCTTCGGCATCCCGGACCAGGCGTGCGTTCTGCTCAGCGTAGAACTGCTCGTCCTCGGCCACCCATCCGTCGCGCCGGAGGTAGAGGTCCGCCCTGCGCCGGAGCTCCAGCAGCTGGGCCACCACTTCGTTCTCGCAGGGAGCGGCCCCCTGATAGACGACGGAATGGCCGTAGGCCTGGCCTTCGGCACCGACGTGGTCGAAGCACGAGTAGCGCCGGCGGGCGCGTTGGGCCTCGGACGGGTCCACCCGGTCGAGGTAGTCGATGACTGCTGCGATGGAGGTGCGGAGGCTGTAGAGGTCGAGCCCGTAGAAGCGCGCCATCTGGGCCGGGTGGGCCTGGGCCTCGTTGCGGGCCCGGAGCCACTGGACGAAGCCGAGGACGTCCTGGTTCCGCCACATCCAAGTGGGAAACCGACGGAATCCGCGCAGCGCCGTCTCGGCATCGCTGTCGGTGGACATGCCCATCACGTACCGGTTCACACGGTAGGCATCGGGCCAGTCCCCCTCGACAGCCACCACGGAGAAGCCGAGGTCATCGATGAGACGCCGGGTGATGCGGGCCCGCTCGCGGTAGAACTCGTGGGTGCCGTGTGACGCTTCACCGATCAGGACGAAACGCCGATCCCCGATGAGATCGAGCAACGAGTCGTAGTCGTCGGCCACACCGGTGATCGGCCGGGCCGCGTGAGCCATCTCCTCGACGGACGGGCCAGGGATCGATCTGGTCTCCATGGATCCACCCTCTGCCATCGCAGCACACGTCCGCCAGGGTCGGAAGTCCTCTTCCACCGGGTGGTCTCCCTGACCGGGCCCCGGTGTCCCACGGTTGCTCACGGTTGGGACGTTTGCCCCTGGCGACGCCCACCGATCGGGAGTAGCAACGGTGTATGGCACAGCTCCCCGCCGCCACCGCAGCGCCTGAGTCGGGTCATCCCAAACAGGAGATCGTCCTTGATCTCGGCGAATCTTCCCTGGCCCTGCCGCTCTTGATCAATCGGGGGTTGGAGGCCAACGATCGAGCCAAGTACTACCTGGCGCTGATCCAGGCTGCTCTGGCTCACGCCGACCATCCGGACCGACCCTTCTCCTCGCTCCGTGCGGAGCGGTTGGCCGCGGGCGTGCCGGACGAAGCGCTCGACAGCCTGGTCGGCCGGTCACGAGCCACCGATGCGTCGTGTTCCTTCGTTCCTGACATCGGATCCGTCCACGCGGCACTGGTGGCCGCGGTGGCCGAGATCAACCAGCTGCAACTCGAGGTGGCGACAGAGAACCTCGACGGTGCCTCCGTCTACGGGCTCACCGAGGACGATCGATCCCTGGTCGCTCTGTTCATGGCCGGGGTCCGGTCCACCGACAGGTTGAAGTTCGACCACCCCGGCCTGGGCACGACGGCGACCCGGGCGGGGGCGAGGGTCCTGATCCAGAACGACATCGGCATGACCGAGGCTCACGTCATCGTCATCACCGTCGAGGATCTGGTCGTGACCGTGACCTACAGCGATGTCCATCTCGAGCGGCTGCACTTCTTCGAGTCCATGCTCGACGGGTTCGATGTGCAGTGGACCGATGTCCGCCAGCAGGTCGACCACGAGGAATTGGGTCGGTACCATCTGGTCAGCGGTCGCCTGGAGTCAGGCGATCGGGCCACACTCGAGGAGTACCTTCGCTTCCTCGGGTCCCGGTTGGTCTTTCTCATCGACTGGAACCGTGCCCGCAGACGAATCGCTTCCGTGGTCAAGAAGCGCGAGGCGATCTCGCTTCTGCGCTGGGCCGCCGACGAGGGTTGCGGGCACATGGCATTTCTGAAGATGGGCGCCGAGCGTCTCGTCTATGAGGCAGTCGAGCTGACAGGCAGGGTCCCGGCAAGGTTCGGGGAGTCGCTGAGCGATTCCATCGGCACCGAAGCGACACTGGATGTGTTGCGGTTCGCCATCCGCTGTTCCTCCGAGGGGATGCAGGTGGGCAAGTCGCGGACCCTGGTCCGGGACGAAATCCGGGTCGAGCTCCTCAAACATCTGCGGGCAGTGCACCAACAGCTCATCGATCTCGCGGCCGAGCACGGGACGCTGGTCGTGGAGTCGTCCGAGGCGTTGCGGGCCGCACTGACCCGGCTCGGGATGTCCGACGGCGTCGCCTACGGGAAGAGGGCCGCCGGGCGAGCGGCGGCCTGGGAGCATCGGGCCGACGAGATCCTGACCGCGGTCCGATTGGCCGCCGGTCGGGTCGAGGGCGCAGACGCCATCGTGTCCACGGTCGCCAGTTTGGACGACTCGATCGATGACCTCGAAGAGGCCCTCTTCCTGCTCACGTTGCTCCCGCCGGCCGCCATCCAAGTCGTGTGCCCGATCCTCGAGCCCTTGGCCGGCACGACCGTCTTCGCGGCACGGGAGCATCTGAAGGCGCTCGAGATCGCCCGCCAGCTGGTCGGGGGGGTCGGCGACGACGAACTGGAGGACTTCCTCCTCGCCGTCGACCAGGTGGTCACCCTCGAGCACGAGGCCGACGGTGCCGACCGGACGGCCAGGGGGCGCCTCGTCTCGGGATGCCCCGACTTCCGCAGCCTCCACGTCGCCGACCTCGTCTCGTGCGCGATGGAGAGCGCCACCGACGGGCTCTCCCATGCCGCCTTCCTCCTCCGTGACCACATCCTCGGGCAGGTCGCAGCACGATGAGCACGATGGTCCAGAGCGGTCGTTCCGGGGGGTGCTTCGTGGTCGGGGCCACGAGCCCCAGAGAGGTCACTCCGGCACAGGTGGGCGTCAAAGCCTTCAATCTCATGATGATGAGCGAGGCCGGTCTCTCGATCCCTCCGGCCTTCGTACTCGGCACACGGTCGTGCCAGGAGGTCCTGGCGGCCGGAGGATGCCTCGGCGACCTGCTCGTGGCGGACGTGGCCGCGGGCATCGGGGAGATCGAGAGGCGCACCGGCCGACAGTTCGGCGCCGGGCGTCGGCCGCTGCTGGTGTCGGTGCGTTCGGGTGCGGCGGTCTCGATGCCGGGGATGCTGGAGACCGTCCTGAACGTCGGGCTGTCCGAGACCACACTGCCCGGGCTGCTCCGCTCCACCGGAAACCCGACGTTCGTGTGGGACTCGTACCGCCGTCTGATCCAGGCCTACGCCGAGGTGGTCGAAGGGTGTCCCGCGGCCCCATTTGCCCGCGTGCTCGCCGATGCGATGGTCCGAAGTGCAGCACCCACCCCCGACGAGCTCGACGTCGCCGCGTTGAATGAGGTGGTCCAGGACGAACTGGCCGTCTTCGAATCGATCGTCGGCCGACCGTTCCCTCAGGAGCCGAACGAGCAACTTCTGGGCACCGTGGCCGCTGTGTTCCGTTCGTGGAGCAGCCCGAGGGCGGTGAACTACCGGGAGCTGCACGGCGTGACCGACCTGGTCGGCACCGGGGTGACGGTACAGGCCATGGTATTCGGGAACACGGGCGTGGCCTCGGGAGCCGGCGTGGCCTTCTCGCGCGATCCGTCGACCGGCGAGAACCGGCTGTTCGTCGATTTCATCCTCAATGCGCAGGGAGAGGATGTGGTGGCCGGGCGCCATCGGGCGGACCAGTCCGATCAGTCGATTGCCGCCGTTCCCGGTCTGGCCCATGCGCTGCAGGGAGCCCGCCGTCGATTGGAGGGCCTGTTTCGCGATGCCCAGGACTTCGAGTTCACCGTTCAAGAAGGACGATTGTGGATACTGCAGACGCGGACGGCCAAACGCACCCCGTGGGCGGAGCTCCGCATCTCCTGCGACCTGGTCGACGAGGGGATCATCGACGTGCCGACCGCGCTCGAGCGGTTGCATCCCTACGCGCTCGACGCCATTTCGCATCTCCGGCTGGCCGACGAACATGAAGCCAAGGTCCTCGGGAGGGGCACTGGTGCCAGCGACGGGGTTGTCGGTGGGCGCATTGCGCTGACCATCGATGCCGTCCGGCGCTACTCCGAGGCCGGGGACCCGGTGGTGCTGGTGCGGGACGAGGCTTCGACGTCCGACATCGGAAGCCTTGCCATCTGCCGCGGGTTCGTCACCGCCACCGGAGCTCGCACGGCTCACGCCGTGGTGGTGGCACGCCAGCTGGGGCTGGCCTGTGTGGTCGGCTGTGGAGGCCTCTCCGTCGACATCTCCGGCGGAAGCATCCAGCTGGGAGACACCGTGCTCCGCGAGGGCGACCGGGTCACCGTCGACGGGGCCCACGGACTCGTCTATGGCGGAGACCTCGAGGTGGTCGAGGAGCGCCCCGAGGACCTGATCCGGAGGGTCGGGGAATGGCGAGCTGGGCCGTCCGGGTGACGCCGGTCCGGGGTGTGGGCGATGGGACTTCCGGCCCTGACGACACCGGTGCGGAGGGTGTTACAAGTGGGGGATGATGACCATCGGCCCGCGGAGGCGGATCTTCCATGTCGCCGGGTCGGGCGCGGCCTGCTGCATGGTTCTGGTTCTCGGTCTGCCCTCGACGGCGTCTGCCCAGAGCTCCCCCCAGCCGGCCTTCTACACCTCTCAGGCGCCAGGTGGTGCCGCCACGGCAGGGCAACGGGTCATCGCCCTCACCTTCGACGACGGCCCGGGTCCGTTCACGCCCCAGGTGCTCTCGGTGCTCGAGCAGTACCATGTGCCGGCCACTTTTTTCGAGATCGGCGAGAACATCGTCCAGTATCCCCAGTACACCCGGATGCTCGCCGCCGCCGGATACCCCGTCGAGGACCACACGTGGACCCATCCTGACCTGTCCACCATCCCCGAGTCGCAATTCCCCTACCAGATCGACCAGACCCAACAGGAGATCCACTCGCTCACCGGAGAGACTCCGACCTGTGTGAGGCCGCCCTACGACGACTGGGATGCCACCGTCCTCGGCCAGATTGCCCAGCGCGGACTGACCACCATGAGCTACTCGATCGATCCCAGGGACTGGAGCCTGCCCGGCGTCCAAGCCATCGTCAACGGCGTGGTCGGAGCAGCCTTCCCCGGGGCGGTCGCCGACATGCACGACGGCGGGGGAGACCGCTCCGAGACCGTCGCCGCCCTCCCGCAGATCATCAGCGAGCTCAGGGGTGAGGGCTACACCTTCGTCTCCATCTGCGGGGGCACGGTGCCGGCGGTGCCCCAGACGAGTGCGGTGTACACCTTCGGTGCGGCTCCCACTGCCGGTGCGCCGATCACCTCCGATGCGCAGCTGGTCGGCGCAGCGGTCGATCCACCGAGTGCCGGCTACTGGTTGACGGCCCGGGACGGGGGTGTGTTCAGCTTCGGCGACGCCGGCTTCTACGGCTCGATGGGTGGGAAGCCGCTCGCCCGTCCGGTGGTGGGCATGGCCGCCACCCCCGATGGCCACGGCTACTGGCTGGTGGCCGCCGACGGAGGTGTGTTCAGCTTCGGCGACGCCGGCTTCTCCGGCTCGATGGGTGGAAAGCCCTTGAACGCAGCCATCGTGGGTATGACCCCCACCCCCGATGGCCACGGCTACTGGCTGGTGGCCGCGGACGGAGGTGTGTTCAGCTTCGGCGACGCCGGCTTCCACGGCTCGATGGGTGGGAAACCGCTCGACCAGCCGGTGGTGGGCATGACCGCCACCCCCGGTGGCCACGGCTACTGGCTGGTGGCCGCCGACGGGGGTGTGTTCAGCTTCGGCGACGCCGGCTTCCACGGCTCGACGGGTGGGGTGTCCTTGAACGCAGCCGTCGTGGGCATGGCATCGGACCCGGTGACGGGCGGCTACTGGCTGATCGGTGCCGACGGCGGCGTGTTCAGCTTCGACGCCCGGTTCTACGGGTCACGCGGTGGCCAGGGGGGCGACGCGTACTTCGCCATGGCCGCGGCCACGGACGGGAACGGGTACCTGCTGGCCGGCGAGCACCCGGCCCCGGCATCGGGATCGTGACGACCGGCGCCCGGTACCGCGGCTCGGGCAGGGGGTGCGTGACCGGAATCGGGTGCGGTCCAAGGGGGAAGGGACGAGGATGAACCAGAACATCCGCCTGGGCAGAATCGCCGGCATCCCCATCGGTGTCAACTGGAGCATCGTGGTCATCTTCTTCCTCGTGGCCTGGGAGTTGGTCGACCTGGTCCTGCCCGACTACCACCCGCATGAACCGCTGGCCGTCTACTGGGCCGCCGGGGTCGCGGCCACGGTCCTGTTCTTCGCTTCGCTTCTCGTCCACGAGGTGTCCCACTGCATCGTGGCCAGGCGGAACGGGATCGGCGTCCGTCGAATCACGCTCTGGCTGTTCGGTGGTGTCTCCGAGCTCGAGAGCGACGCACTGACCCCCGGGGCCGACTTCCGCGTGGCCGTGGTCGGGCCGGTGACCAGCCTGGTGCTCGCCGCGGTCTTCGGTGCCTTCGGGCTCCTTCTCCACCGAGCCGGTGGCGGCGAGGGAGTGGTGGGCTCCGCGCTCGGGTGGTTGGCCTGGATCAACCTCCTCCTGGGTGGGTTCAACCTGATGCCGGCCGCGCCGCTGGACGGCGGTCGGGTCCTGCGTGCCGTTCTGTGGCGCCGCAGCGGTGACCGCATCAGTGCCGCGGCCACGGCAGCCCATGCCGGCGAGGTGTTCGGCTATGTCCTGGTGGTCCTCGGGGTCCTCGAGTTCCTCACCGTGAGCATCCTCGGCGTCTGGTTCATCTTTTTGGGGTGGTTCCTGCTCACGGCGGCCCGCGCCGAGAAGAACGATGTCGTCATGCGCTCCTCGCTGGCCGACGTCCACGTCCGTGACATCATGACCCCGGATCCGACGACCTTCTTCTCGACGACCACGGTCGCCGACCTGATCGACAACCAGCTCCACCGTTACCGGTTCAGCTCGTACCCGCTGGTCCGGCCGGATGGACAGCTCGAGGGCCTGACCACCATGAGCAGGATCCGGCACCTACCCGCTCATCTCCGCGCCACCACCCGGCTGCTCGACACCGCCTGCCCGTTGTCCGAGGTGCCCGTCGGGTCACCCGGGGAGCCGATACCCGATCTCCTCCAGCGCATGCAGGCATCACCCGACGGGAGGGCATTCGTGATCGATGAGGCCGGTCACCTGGTCGGCATGGTGTCCCCGAGCGACATCGCCCGGTACCTGCAGCTCTCCATGATGCGGTCCCAGAGGCGGACTCCCCAGAGGACCTGAACCGGACGGGCGGACAACCCGGGCCACGTCCACTGGGGCTGTGCCGGGGCCGAAGTGCCGAGGCGTGCGCATCCGCTCCCCGCCCGGTGGTGCCCAGCCCGACGGAGCCAACGGTCCCGAGATGCCCGAATTCCGACCATGTGGGACGTTTGGCCCTGCCCGTACCCGGGCCGGACCGGCACCATGGGAGGAGAGCGATCAACGGATCCTCACCACCCATGGAGGGATGCACCGATGACGACACGATTGGCAATCAACGGTTTCGGGCGGACAGGGCGCTCGTTCCTGCGGGCCGCGCTGGCCTCCTCCCACGATTTCGAGATCGTGGCCATCAACGACCTGGGCGCGCCCGAGGCGCTGGCCCGGCTCCTGGCCCGCGACTCCGTGCACGGACGATACCCGGAGCCGGTCTCGGCCGAAGGCGACACGATGGTCGTGGGCACCCGCCGGATCTCCCTGTTCGCCGAGCCCGAGCCGAAAGCCCTTCCGTGGCGCGAGTTGGGCATCGACGTCGTCATCGAGTCGACCGGGCGGAATACCAGTCGTGCCAAGGCGGCAGCCCATCTCGAGGCCGGTGCCACCCGGGTGGTCATCTCCGCACCCTCGGGGGACGCGGATGCGACACTGGTGGTGGGGGTGAACGAGGAACAGTTCGATCCGGCCCACGACTTCATCATCTCCAACGCCTCGTGCACGACGAACTGCCTGGCTGTCCTGGCCAAGGTGCTCGATGACGCCTTCGGCATCGAGGACGGGTTCATGACGACCGTCCACGCCTATACCGGTGATCAGCATCTGGTCGACGCGCTTCACAAGGACCCCCGGCGGTCACGTGGCGCCGCCATCAACATCGTGCCCACGACCACCGGCGCGGCCCGCGCCACCGGGCTC
>JBEKOI010000152.1:0-12853 GCA_049521915.1 Acidimicrobiales bacterium
CCTACCGGTCGGCGGCGCTCTTCCACGACATGGACGATGAGGCGCTGGCCCAGCAGCGGATGATGATGCTGAACATGGACCCGCCGATGCACACCCGGTACCGCCGACTGGTCAACAAGGGATTCACCCCGCGGATGATCCGGGACCTCGAGGCCAAGGTGGTGGCATCGGCCGACACCATCGTCGACACCGTCTGCGAGTCGGGCTCCGCCGACTTCGTGGAGCAGATCTCCGCCGAGCTCCCCCTGCAGGTCATCGCCGACCTGATGGGGGTGCCCCAGGAGGACCGCCACCTCGTGTTCGACTGGTCCAACAAGATGATCGGTTCGGACGACCCCGAGTACCAGGTCAGCGCCGACGCACCCGCCCAGGCGTCGATGGAGCTGTTCGCCTACGCCGACGAGCTGTGCGCCAAGAAGCGCCTCGATCCGCACCAGGACCTGTTCAGTGTGCTCACCCAGGCCGACATCGACGGTGACCAGCTCACACAACTCGAGCTCGACCTCTTCTTCCTGCTGCTGGCCGTGGCCGGCAACGAGACCACCCGCAACCTCATCTCGGGTGCGATGGTGGCCTTCTTCGACCACCCCGAGCAGTGGGAGCGTCTGAAGGCCGACCGGTCGCTCCTGCCCACCGCCGTGGAGGAAATGCTGCGCTACGTCTCCCCGGTCATGCATTTCCGCCGGACGGCCACCTCCGACGTGAAGATCGGCGACCAGCAGGTCGACGAGGGGGACAAGGTCATCTTCTGGCACATCTCGGCCAACCGTGACGAGTCGGTGTTCACCGATCCGAACGCGTTCGATGTCGGGCGCTCCCCCAACAACCACATGGCCTTCGGCGGTGGGGGTCCCCACTTCTGCCTGGGGGCGAACCTGGCCCGCATGGAGATCCGGGTGATGTTCGACCGTCTCCTCGACCGGGTGCCCGACATCCGGCTCGACGGCAAGGTGGAACGGCTCCGGTCCAACTTCATCAACGGTGTGAAGCACATCCCGGTGGCCTTCGCCCCCTCGGCCCCGGTCGGTCGCTGAGCCGACCCGTCGCTCACGCCCGCCCGCCTTTCCAGAAAGCGGACGCCACATGCGCTTCCACCTCGCAGTCACCTTCCTCCCCGTCGACGAGATCATCTCGCTGACGACGGCGGCCGATCAGATGGGCTACTCGGGGATCTACTTCTCGGACCATCTGTTCAACCCGCGCGACCTCACGTCGCGCTACACGTACTCCAAGGCACCGGACGGCGCTCCCTTCTGGGAGAAGGAGACCGAATGGCCCGATCCGATGTGCCTCATCTCCTCACTGTCGTCAGTCACCACCAACGTGACGTTCACCACCGGTATCTACATCGCACCGGTGCGTGACCTGATCACGGTGGCCAAGTCGGTCGGCACCGCGGCCGTCCTGTCCCACGACCGGGTCAGGCTGGGGGTGGGCGTGGGGTGGTGCGAGGAGGAGTTCGTCCAGACCGGACAGGACTTCCACACCCGCGGCAAACGGCTGAACGACATGATCCCTGCGCTGCGGGCCATGTGGGCGGGCGGCTGGGTGGAGTACCACGGCTCCCACTACGACGTGCCGCCCTGCCAGATGAACCCGTCGCCGAAGCTGCCGGTGCCCATCCTGGGCGGTGGCGACTCCGACGCCGCCTTGCGGCGGGCCTCCGCCCTGTGCGACGGATGGATCAACACCGGTGCTGCCCTCCCCGACGAAGCCTTCGCCCAGGTGGGGAGGATCGGTGACGCCCTCAAGCAGGCGGGACGCCAGAACGATCCGTTCTCCGTCTACCTGGCCGTCCGGGCCTTCCCCGACCTCGACCTGTACCGTCGCCTCGAGGACGCCGGGGTGACCGACCTCCTGTGTGCGCCGTGGATGGCCGTCGAGGCCACCGAGCACGACACGCCCGAGTCGATCCACGACGCCCGGGTGGCCATGTGCGAGCAGTTCGCCGAGCACATCATCGGGCCCATGGGCTGAGCGCCGGGGCGGGGCGGGGCGGGGCGGGCACAGGTCGGGCCGGGCATAGGCCGGGATCGGGGTCGGGCCGGACATAGGCCGGGGTCAGGCCGGGCACGGAGTGACCGGCGTCACGTAAGGTCGAAGAGCCACGCTCGAGGGAGGAACCATGAAGGACATGAAGCTTGGACTGCAGCTCGGCTACTGGGGCGCCGGCCCTCCGGCCAATGCCCAGGAGTTGGTGGCCGAGGCCGAACGGCTGGGCTTCGACTCGATCTGGACGGCAGAGGCCTGGGGCTCCGACGCGCTGACCCCACTCAGCTGGTGGGGGTCACAGACCGAGCGGGTCCGCCTGGGCACCGCACTCTGCCAGCTCTCCGCCCGTACCCCGACGGCCATGGGGATGGCCGCCATCACCCTCGATCATCTGTCGGGTGGGCGCTTCGTCCTCGGGCTGGGCGTGTCCGGTCCCCAGGTCGTCGAGGGTTGGTACGGGCAGTCGTTCGAGAAGCCGTTGGCCCGGACGCGGGAGTACGTGGACATCGTGCGCCAGGTCATCGCCCGGGAGGCACCGGTCACCAGTGACGGTCCCCACTACCCGCTCCCCTACCCCGGTGGCACCGGGCTGGGCAAAGCACTCAAGCCCATCGTGCATCCGCTGCGCAAGGAGATACCCATCATTTTGGGGGCCGAGGGACCGAAGAACGTGGCCCTGGCCGCGGAGATCGCCGAGGGATGGTTCCCCATCTTCTTCTCACCCAACGCGGTCAAGGCCTTCGAGCCGGCGCTGGCCGAGGGCTTCGGCCGGCCCGGGGCCCGGCACACGGCCGACGACTTCGAGGTCATCGCCTTCGCCCCCACCCTCATCGACGACGACGTCGAGCGGGCCGCCGACAACTACCGGCCGTTCATCGCCCTCTACATCGGAGGCATGGGGGCCAAGTCGATGAACTTCCACTTCGACGTGTTCGCCCGCATGGGCTACGAGGCCGAGGCCAACAAGATCCAGGAGCTCTACCTGGCCGGTCACAAGGACGAGGCCGCGGCGGCCGTCCCCACCGCCCTGATCGAGGACACCGCCCTGATCGGGCCCAAGGAGAAGATCCGGGACGACCTTGAAGGGTGGAAGGAGTCCATCGCCACCACCCTGCTCGTATCCGGGAGCCCCGACACCCTGCAGACGATGGCGGAGTTGATGCTGTAAGCAGCGTTCAGATGGCTCGGAAGGTGGGGTCCGACAATCTGGAGATCCCGTTCCGTCGCCGGGTGAGAGAACGGTAGAGATCCATCGTGCTGGGATGAACCGAATCGAACGGCTCTATGTCGTTGGCGACGAGCTTGATCAACTCAGACATGACTGCTTCCACCCCCGCCGGGTTGCCGCCGACATCGGCCGCCCGCATAAGCATTCGGTAGAGCCGTTCGTCATACGGACTGACCAGGAGCCCCCTTCGAGCTGCCCACTCAGCGCCCCGGGCATCGCCCGCCGCCAGGCAGGATCCGGCCAATCGCCCGCTGAGATCGACGATCGCGGCTTCGATGGCCGGACCGATGCCCTCCAGAATCGGCCAATCCGATGACCGAAGTCCTTCGAACGGCCGACCTCGCACCAGTTCGAGCGCGGTGCGCCATCGTCCGGTGTCCTTGGTATCGGCATGCCAGACGAACCTGCCCCAATCGGTGCCGACGGTGTCCGACAGAACCAATCGGCCGTGGGACCGGGGCAGATGATCGACGCCATTGCGTGCCTGGCCAAGTGCCCTCCTGGCCACAGAAGCCGTCGAGTGGAGGCTCGACGGGGCCATGAGGCGATCGGGCCACAGCGCAGTGGCCCATGCCTCATTGGAGGCACCGTTCGGATGCATGGCCAGGTAGACGATCAGCTCTCTCGACCATGCCCTGGTGAATTCACGAGCGGCCCCGACAATTGCGATCTGGCCCAGCACCGCAACTTCGACTTCGCGCATCTCCGACCCTTGATCGGGCTGCTGGCCCCGGATTCGGCCGGCACCACCGGCCCGTCTCGGTGTCGGTTCCCCGACTCCTCCGTCCGCTCCCGCCGGATTGTCAGACGTGGTCGATGACGGAGAAGGGGATTCGGTCAGCACGTCACCGTCCGGTTCCGGCGTCTGAGCGGACACCATTCCCGGCATTCCCACCGGGAGATTCACATACGGCTCCTCCGAGATGAGGACCGACTGTCGACTCATGGCTGTGTCGACGAGTGTGGTCACGCCTTCGAGTTCCTCGGGCCCGATCTGTTGAGGGAACAGGACCGATCCCAAAGGCTCGAGGGTCGACGCCCGATGGGCACCCGTGAGGCTCAACACATGCGGAGCTCCGGGGGCGGTCCCCGAAGCGACGACGGCCAATCCCAAACGGGGATCCGAGGCCAGGTCCAGCAATTCCGATGCATCGACCTCGGCGATCCATGGGCTGCAAACGACGACAACGGGATCCCACCTGGTCGAGCGGTCAGCGCACCGGGCTTGGGCGAACGACCCGAAGCCGGTTTCTCGAAGTAACAATTCACAATTGAACCGACGGCGATGCAGGCGATCCACGAGCATCGACACGTCTGAGACCGAAACAACCCTCTCGAATCGTTCAAGCTCGACCCCGAATCCGACAACGTTGAGGTCGAACCAACCCGTCCAGTGGGAGGTGGCCAATTCCAGGGCCAAGGCACGAACTACCCCCTCGCACCCCGTCGGGTCCCCATCCACTGTCAGTGCTCCCAGCGACTCCAGATTGACCATGATGACACCATCAGTCCCTTGGCCGGCCGTTACGAGCAAAGGCGCCGGGGGAACGGTTCGTCCGTCCCCGGGCTCATCGGCTTCCACGAGCGGAAGGGACGCTCTTTCAATTGCCACCAACCGACGAGTGGGATCACTTCGGAAGGGAGAGGGAGGTGATTCGCAGCCTTCGATCCGGTCGATGAGAAACTCGATCCACTCGTCACGGACGGTAACCCCCATCACGGACGGAAGGTCTGACTCGTGGTCATTCCACGCCCGGACAAGAAGCCGGAGGGCAACGTCGACGGCGTGGACGATCTCCCGCCCTTCGCCCAGTCGGAGCCGCCGCTCGAACAGGCGTTGGTCCGGATCGGGCAACCGAATGTATGCCCCCTCAGTGCGGTAACGCTGTTGGACGCGTCTCATGCGATCGAGCAGTCCGACAACACCCGCTCCGACGACACCACCCCCGACCGGCATCAAAGGCGCCGCGGGATCGTGGAGACGGACGAGAGGACTGCCGTCCAAGGGTGGATCGGTCAGGCCGGTCATCCCCGACGGATCGAGGGATTCGACGCGGGATAACTCGGCTGGCACCGGATCGTCACCGACGACCTGATGCACATCTTCGATCCCCGGCGGCACCGTGGCCGGTTGACCTGCCCTGAAGGGTCTCTGCTTGCCGATGCTCGTGGGCAACTGGAGCGCCCAACCGGGACGTATCCAATGTTCAGCGGTCAGTGCGCCACCGTCGACTTGCATGACGTCGTAGTTGAGGGCGGCAATCTCCTTCCATCGCAGCGGAGATCCAAGCGTCTCGCCGGCGATGGACCAGAGTGTCTCGTGTGGCGCCACCACATGTGAGGGTCCAGCGGGCCACACGTCATACGGTCCGCGCCGCGACTCATGAAACCCGTCGGTCGGACCGACCGAGGCGGCCCCCCATGAACGATCGTCGACTGGCAGCACGCGTCCACCCAATGACTCCGAGAAGGCCGGGGCAGGGGACCCCGCACCCGATGCGGAAACCCCGCCGGGGACTTGATCCGGCCGAGTCGCCTGATCCGCCGGCATCGGAATGTCGATGACTCGCAGAGGCATCATGGTCGCTGGCCCCGTCGAGTAGTCGTCGGCAGTCGGCCCGGCTCGGGTGACCGCCGCCGGCGGCGTGGCGGTGGCTCTCGGCACCACGGCCAGGCGACCCATCGTGGAGATGGCCAATGTCGTTCCGACAAGGCACGCAGCCAACGATTGAACGGAACGGCTGGCTGGGAGTCGCGCCGATGTCCGGCCGGTGAGACGGGATCGGATCTCGAGTGCCACGCACATCGTCATCCAGGCCCACGAGATCCAAGCCAGGATCAAAGCTCCTCGGATCAGCCAGTGCGATATGAGGTGCGTACCGTCCGCCCGGTGTGAGGACATCTCCTTGGCCGCTTGGCCCAGGTCGATATGGAAAACCGGGAAACCTCCCAGCTCGTACAAGCCCGCCGGTACGGCCACCACAATGAGAGTCAGCGCCACAATCGACGCTGCTCCCCACAGCACACGTTGATGACGCGGCTCCCGCGGCACGATCGCCTTCATCACGAGCCGACCGTCACTCCTTGGACATCGATCGCGGAGGCCGACGCCGACACTGGCAAAGAGTCAATTCCCACAATGCCCAGGATCTCCGTGTGGACTCGATACTGGATAACCACGGTCACCACTCCCGACGACACGGTTGCAATTCCGGGATGCCCGGCGGCGACGGTGAATTTTTCCGCGGCCGCGATCGCCTCCTGCTGGTTGAGCTCAACGGCTCCGGCCCGGAGGGCGTTCACCGAAAGTGCCCCAGCACCAGCCCGGGCCGCCTGCTCCGCTTCATCGCTCGCAGCCTGTTGGGTGGAGAGGACCGTTCCGCCGTCGACAACCAGACCCGTGAGGACAAAGACCGCGACGAGCATGAGGACTGTGAACGCACTGATCGATCCCTCCTGAGGGGCCGGACGTTGTATGGCTCTCATCCCGCTCACGTGACCGATCGGTACGGATCGATCGGGGCAGTGGTCGAAGCCCGGACAGTCGTGCTGCCGGGGACCCCGGGCGTTGACAGATCGGACAGACTCACCTGGCAAGCCACGGACACGGTGACGTAACCCCCTGGATAGAAATGGCTCACGTCGGTGCTGATGTGTGGATCCGAACAGATGTGGGACTCGTTGAAGAGACCCACCACCGCACTGTCTGCGGCTCCCTGCTGCGCACTGCCGGGATCCGGAAGAACCGCTGCCGCCTGCGCTCCGGCCCGCGAGGCTTCGACCACCTCCTGACGTACTTCGGATACACGGCCGAATACCAAGATGGATATGACGAGGGCGAACAGAACGGGCGCCATGACTGCCAACTCGACCATGAGGCTGCCTTCCTCCCTTCGGATCCATCGGTGATTCACTCGGATCCTCTGAACTCCTGGATGGGGCCGACCTGAACCGACCCGACAGGAAGCGACAGCCCGGGAAGGAGGGCCACAGCGGTGCCCGTCACCGTGATCTGCGCCATATCGCCCGGCAATACGGACACGACGGTACTGGAGGACGAAACGTCGGAGCCGGGGCCTTGCAGGATCGAGTCGGCACGGATCTCACCCGCTACAGGCCCGCCGCCGAAGGCACGTGCCGCTTGGTCGCCTTCGGACGCCGCCAGCTGGGCAACTTGGGCCGCATGAGCCCACAGAGCGAATTGGACCAGTGTCGTCAGAAGAACCATGAGCACCGGGACAACGAAGATCGCCTCGACGATCATCGAACCGCGATCATCGCGGATCCGGTTCCCCTGGCGCCCGGTAACGGTCTGACTCAATCGGGCATCACCGCTCCAGTTCCACCACACGCGTCGACCTGGCACAGCGCCGCCACGCGCCCGGCCGTAGGTTGCTAGTTGAGATTGATCGAGTGGGTCTTCGCCGTCACCTTCGCCACGATGATGGCGCCGACAGCTATCGCCAATGCGGCAAAGACCGCCGTAATGATGACCGTCTCCACTATCGAACCCGCCTCGTCCCACCCACCACGTGCTCCGACGCGAGCTCGTAGATATGTCCATATGAAGACGATCTGGTTTGGCATTTCTAATACTCCCTTCATGTGTGATTACTGGGCCAGGTTTGCCGGACACCGGATGTGGGTCGATGGACTCGGGCGCCCGCATCAGAAGCCCCCGATGATGCGACTGAAGGCGGGATATCCGACGAACAGCAGAAACCCGAACAGCAGAAGGGCGCCAGGCAGAAACAACCGTTCGGTCATGGTGTTGGCGGCCGATTCGGCGTCAGCCTGCTCGTGGCGACGCAAAGAGACCGCCCTGGAGCTCAGGGATTGCCGTATCCGCGCTCCCTCGGTTCCGGCCAGTTCGAGGGTTGTGGAAAGCTCAACCAGTTCGGGGACGGCTATCTCGACGCCGAGTTGACCCAACCCCGCCCATGGCGATTGCCCACTGTCTCGCGCCGTCGAGAGTGACCTCGCCATTCGGGTTGCCGCCCAGTCGTCGCTCACTCGCGATGCAGCAAGCAGTGCACCCTCGATGCCAACGCCTCCCGCCAAGCTGAGCACCACCAGGTCGACGAATGAGCCAATCACGATGCGGAAATGACGACGGCGGTCTCGCGCCCGACTGAGCATCATGGCGACGGGGAGGCAGGCTGCCGCAGGGGCGGCGATGGCCGAGATCAGAATCACCGCCACCGGGCTCACCGGGATTCCGGCGAGTTGTGTCGCCATCCACACAATCGGAGGACCGAGCAGTCCCGCCCCACCCACCACCAGCACCTTGGCGGCCAGCCCTTCGGGTGACTCTCCAGTGATGGCAAGCGAAGGGAAGAGGGCCAGCCACGTCGGGTGGGACGCGATGGTGGTGCTGTCCACCCAGTCGACCAGCCTCTTGCCTGCCGTCGCCGAAACGTTCAACCCTCCCTTCGGGCCGCCACTGGCCGGCGAAGGGTTGCTCATGATGGCGGAGATCGATTCCAGGGAAGGGGGCGCGGCGTGCGCGCCTTTGACCACTCCGATACAACCCAGGCCGGCGAAGGCTCCGAGGATGACGACGACGGTCATTGCTCGGAGACCTGGCGACCAAGCAACCTGATCGGCCTGGGTGGGCGGGCCAGGAACACCATCAGGGTCAAGCCCGCGGCATACATGGCCCCGACGATGACCAACACGAATTGGCCCTCAACCGAGTCGAACGGTGACAGATATGGGTGAGCCAGGGCGGCCAATCCGACCGCGAAGCAAACGGAGAACACCAGAACAGTCCTGACTCCACTGCGAACAGACGCCCGGCTGGTTTCGATCCGGAGGCGGAGAGCAACCTCATCCCTCGTCGATTCGGCCAGTGCCGCCAGCAGATCCCCCATTCGTTGGGCGCGCGAGGATACGGCCAGCTGGAGGGCGCACACGACGCGATCTGCGCACGGATCCTCGATCTCGTCCGCGAACTGAAGGAGCGCATCGTTCGGGGGCATTCCGGCGCTCAGTCGACCGGAAAGACGGCTCGCCGCACCTCGAATCGGAAGGGGGCTCAGGGGGGCGGTGGCCATAATTGCTTGACTGAGCCCGGCCGACGCCGCAAGGGTGCTCTGCAACATCTCCGTCCACGTGGCGATGGCTTCAATCTTTACGATGGAAACCGAACCAGTTGTCTGCCTGAACAGCCTTGGAAGCCCGAATACGGCGCTCCACATGGAGATGATTCCGGAGACCCCGACTCCGAAACACAGTCCACTGATGAGGATCAGCAACGGTCTCATACCCGCATCCCGGCGATGTTCGAGGAATATGGCCTATAGCCGAAGCTTTCCAACTCGTTCAGGGTTGCGGCTCTGAACGGTGACGATGGAATGGCCCGGCGGCCAGCTCCAGGCTCGAATACCTCGTTCGAAATGACCTGTACACCCTCAGCGTCCACTACTTCACGGACTGAGGACACGAACCGCTGACGTGCTCCCGTGGGTGGAAACTGGTGGAGGTCGAAGCTGGCTCCGAGGCGATCCCGCTCCAGCCAGCCAGATGTGCCGGAAGTACCTTGCACGGGTCTGTCGCCGTCCTGCATCTCAGAGTCGAGGTGGACGACAAAGTGGATGGCGCCGGCGACAAGAAGATTGCTCGCCTCGAGCGGCAGCCGTTCTTGTGCCTGCACGGCGTAGGAAGCAATCCGCCTGAAGACACCAGCTGAAGAGTCGGCATGAATCGTGCACATCGAGCCGGAGCGGCCCTGACTCATTGCATTGAGCATGGGCAGTACCTCGTCGCCGAGGACCTCGCCGACGATCACCCTGTCCGCGTTCATGCGGAGGGCTCGCTTGACCAGATCGGCAACTGAGATCTGCCAGTCCCACTCGTGGTTGGCCGGCCGAGCTTCTTGCTCGTCCTTGTCCGGATGCCGGTCAGGAACAGCATCCAATCCGAGTTCAAATGCCTGTTCGATGGTAACAATGCGCTCCCGCGGAGGTATTTCGGCAGCAAGCGCACGAAGGAGCGTCGTTTTCCCTGAGTTCATCGCACCCGAGACCACGATGTTCTTCCTCGCCCGCACGGCTGCCCCCAAAAACGAGGCAAGGTCGGCGTCGAGAGTTCCCATGCCTGCGAGGTCGGAGAGAGAAAGGTCGGAATATCGATGCCGACGGATTGACACCGCAGGTCGTGCCGTAACCGCCATCAACGCTGACAGTCGGCTGCCGTCCGGCAAGCGTAGGTCCAGCTCTGGACGGGCAAGGTCGAATCGACGCTCGGAGAGCCCGAACCGACTCGCTGCTGAACGGACGAGGTCGATGAGCTCCTGATCGGAATCAGCTATTGGCTCCATCAGTTGTTTGGAGCCATTTGCAAAAGTCGCCCATACGCGGTCACATCCGTTGATATCGATGTTCTCAATCTCCGGGTCGTCGATCAGGGCCTGGAGCCGACCCATGCCGAAAAGTGCATCAAGCACGGTCTGCGCAAGCTGTTGCTCGTCCGCGGTACTCTCGAACGGGAGCCACCCACCATCCGAGCCCGACGTCAGATCGTCGAGGTGCGCGAAGACTTGCTGGCGAGCAAACTCCCGGCGATCATCGGCGATGAGACCGGCTGCCTGAGGTGTGGCCAGGTCCTCGGCCACCAGCTCGCGGATCGCTTTCGCAAGAAGGAGGGTCATTTGAGGGCCTTCTCAGGTGACGGTTGACTGATCGGACTGGTTCGGGACTTCGGTTTCGACCGCGAAAGCGGCCAGACTTTGCTCACCCAATGGAACGGGTGGCTCGATATAGGTCGAGCCGCGAGATCCAGCTCGGGCTCCGGTTCACCAGGCGACATTCGATCGCCCGAGCCGGTGGAACCCTGGGCCAGGATCGACGCCATACCGGCTGTCGTGGACACAAGGGGCGAACGATGCAGGCGGCGGCTGCCGCTCCTCTGACCGGTCGCTACCGCGGCAGCGGCTTGGTCGAACGGACACACTCCGATTACGGAGAGCCCCGTGAATCGTTCGATCTCTGGGCGTGAATAGCTCCCGCTTCCTACAACTGCCAGCCACGCTCTCCCATTACACCGCTCCAGGATCGTCGGTGCCTTCTCTCGGACCTGCACGAGCGAGGCTGCATCACTACTCGCGCAAAGGACCACGCCGTCGGCATGTTCAATCCACCCGGCCGATCCCCCCGGAATGAACCTGCCGAGATCCACCAGGACGTCCCACACCCCATCAGGAGAGGCGTCCACACACGAGAGGAGCGCATCGATCGATCGAATTCCCTCGCCGCTCTCGAGTCCTTTGGTTCCAACCAGGACGTCCAGCCCACCGGGAAGCTGCTGAAGATGAGATTCGAAGTCGACACTTGCACCTGCACGACGAAGGGTGGCAATGAACGAAGGCCATCCGTCTCGGGAGGAGAGCTGAAATCGTGCCGCCAGATCGCCCCCACTTGGATCGCCCTCTATCACCACCACGTTGCGCTCTACCGGCCACGTCGCTCCGACGAGGCATGCGAGGGTGGTCACCCCCGGTGCACCCTTTACGGAAACAAAGGCAACGATCGTCATGAGCGTTTGCCGCTGTCAGAGCCACTCCGGTCGGGTGTGGGGTCACCTAGACCGACGGGTCGAGGACCACCAGAGACGGAAGGGAGCAGCACGAGACTCACTTGGTCTGCGGCCGCTGCGGTGGAGACCGCCGCAGCCAGAGTCGACGACACCTCGACCGAGACCAGCAGCGACGCACTCGATTCCGAGTCGGCCGGCGGCACCTCGACATCGAAGACGAGCGCTGCGGGCACGAGAACACCTGTTGACACCCGAAGGCCGCCCGAAATACCTCCGGTGCTCGAAGGTGAGTCCAGCGGAGCGCCCAAGCTGGCCGTTTGGACAATCATCACCTCGTCCCCGGACTGGACACCCGCCGCCGGCAGCTGGCCCGCCTTCAACGCCATGCCTACGACCGCGTCGCCAGCGGCGATTGGTTGGGAATCGGTCACATCGCCTTCCGTCAGAAGGCTGCCGGCAGGGATGGTGACCGCAGCGCGCCGGCCCATCAGCTCCGTCGCGTCCGCGACCGGTATCGGGCCCACTCCGCTCGAGATCGAGACGTTTGCCTCCCCGAGCTCGCTTCCACTCAGCTGTTGTCCCTGCTGGATCGCCTGGGTGACGATCAGAACCGCCGTCTGGCGGTTCGCCGACGCATAGATGTCGGCAAAGACAGCGATGCTGGAGAAGACCAGCACCAACGACGCCAGTACCAGAACTGGTCTTCTGTTTCTTGGGGGCAATGGCAGTCGGGATCTCACACTCTTCCCGGGCGTCTGCGGGGACAGTTGGTCGCGTTCGAGAAGAGAGGTCATGATGACGGTCCGGCGGTATCGATGCTCTCCACCTGCTCGACACGCACGCTCGCCGACGAGGTCGTGAACAGTGAGGGCAGTTCTCCTCCACCGGAGTCGCCTTGAGCTGACCAGGACACGGACCAGTCGATAGTGATTGATACGGCGAAGGCCCCGTCATTGGGGTTGCCGTCTGGTGAAGGTTGTCCCAGCGAGGAGGTGGTGTACGTGTGGGAGCAGTAGGTTGATTGTTGAGACGATGACCGCTCCTGCTCGAACGGAATCCCCGGCCCGTCGCAGGTGGTCACCCTGCCGTCACCTGTCA
>JBEKOI010000153.1:0-9400 GCA_049521915.1 Acidimicrobiales bacterium
CGGTGCTCCGGCATGCTCCCGCCAGGGGATAGCGTCACGCCGATGCGGACCGTACGCGTTGCCGTCTTCGACCTGGGCAGTAGCTCCTTCCACCTGATGGTCGTCGACGCTTCGCGGGAGGGGGTGCTGGTGCCCGTGCTGCGGCGCCGCTCGTTCCTGCATCTGGGGACGGAGGTGGCCAGAACCGGCGGTGTTCCGGCCGATCGCGCCGCCTCGGCCGTCCGCACGGTGCGACGGCTGAGCGCAGCCTGTGACGAAGCCGGTGTGGACGTGGTGGTGGCGCTAGCCACCGCGGCGCTCCGCGACGCCGACAACGGCTCCCGACTCATCAGCCGGCTCGAGCAGGTGCTGGGTAGCAAGATCACGTTGTTGAGCGGCGAGGAGGAGGCCCGGCTCTGCTTCCTCGGCCAGCGGGCCGGAGTGTGGGTGGGCCGTGACCCCGTCCTCGGCCTCGACCTGGGCGGAGGAAGCCTCGAGGCGGGCATCGGCACCATCGACGAGGTCATTGCCGTGGCCAGTGTGGCCCTCGGGACGGCGCGGCTCCGAGGTGAGCTGGAGACGGGGGAGCTCCTGACCCCGGACGACCGCAAGGCCATCACCGAGGTCGCCCTCCAGCGGGCGGAGCCGATCCGGGCCATGCTCGAACGGAACCCGAGCGCCGGTACTAGGGTCATCGCCAGCGGCGGAACCGTCCGTGCCCTGGCCCGGCTGGCCATGGGCCTCCACCGGCCGCTGTCCTCGGGCTCGGTGTCGGCCTTACAGGTCAACCAGGTCGAGATCCCGGCCGGCCAACTCTACGAACTGGCCGACCGCCTGGCCACGCTCGACCTGGACGCCCGCCTCGCCCTTCCCGGTGTGCAGACCCGACGGGCGCCCCTGCTCCCCGTCGGGGCGGTGGTCTTCGCCACCCTGGTCGAGACGCTCGGCCTTCAGCGCCTGGTCGTGAGCGAGTGGGGGCTTCGGGAGGGGGCGGTGATCGGCGCACTCTCGCTTCAGGCCGAGCGTCCACGGACGAGCGTCTAGGGGGCGATGAGTCCGTCAGGCCTTCTTCTTGCCCAGGATCCGGTTCATCCCCGTCCCGCACGTCGGGCACTTGCCCTTGGCCGAGCGCCGGCCGTTCGCCATTTCGACCTCTTCGCCCTCGAACTGTCGCTTCTCACGGCATTTCACGCAATATCCCTCATACGACGCCATGTGTCCTCCTCATGATTCGGATGGCACCCATCCGATGATCGGATGGACCGAACGTATCGGCCCGGGTCGGCCGAAGGGGGGATGGGAGGGCCAGATGCTTGCAATAGTTAGCACTCAGCCGGTGCCGGGCGTGGCCACCGGCGTCAGGCCGTGGCGTCGCCCAGGGCTCCCGGGTCATCGGAGCCGGCGATACCGGCCATCATCTTTTCGATGTCACCGGCGGGCAGCGGGGGGCTGAAGAAGTACCCCTGGGCGGTGGTGCATCCGCGTTGGAGGAGCACGCGGCTCTGCTGCAGGGTCTCGACCCCCTCGGCCACACACTCGAGGCCCAGCCGTTCCGCCATGGAGATGATGGCCGAGACGAGCGCGTTGTTGTCGCCGTCCTGACCCAGCACCTGGACGAAGGACTGGTCGATCTTGAGCGTGCTGACCGGGAACGAGCCGATGCGATTCAACGAGGAGTTCCCCGTACCGAAGTCGTCGATGGTGAACCGCACGCCGAGGCGCCGCAGCCGTTCGATGTTCTCCTTGGCCGGGCCCGAACTGTCCAGGACCACGCGCTCGGTGATCTCGAGCTCGAGCAGCGACGGATCGATGCCCGTCTCTTCGAGCGTGCGGTCGATGTTCTCGAACAGGCGTGGATTGGACAGATCCCGCGAGGCCAGGTTGACCGAGAGCCGGAGGGGGTCGACACCGTGGTCGACCCAGATCCGCAGCTGTCGGCAGGCCTGCTCGAGCACCCAGGTGTCCAGGGCCACCACGATCTCGCTCCGCTCGGCCATGGAGATGAACGAGGAGGGCTCGAGGGTCCCGAGGGTCGGATGCTGCCAGCGGACCAGGGCTTCCACACCGACCACCTGGGCCGTACGGAGGTCGATATAGGGCTGGTAGAGCACGAAGAACTCGGAGTGGTCGAGGGCGTGGATGAGGTCGGCATGAAGGGTGCGCTCGTCGATGGCCAGTCGCCCCAGCGAGGCGTTGACCACCGATCCCGAGTACATCTGGAACGCGTTCCGGCCCCGGCTCTTGGCCCGGTACATGGCCTCGTCGGCCCGGCTGAGCAGCTCGTCATAGGAATCACCGTGATCGGGGGCCATGGCGATACCGATGGACGCCGACGTCTCCACCTCCTCCCCGAAGACGATGAACGGCCTGCTCATCGCCTCGAGTGACCGTTGGGCCAGCTGATCGATGGAGAGCTGGTCGGAGAGCCCGGGGAGCAGGATGGCGAATTCGTCCCCCCCGACCCGGGCCACGGTGTCCTGGCGTCGGACGGTGTCGACCAGTCGCTGGCTCACCTGCTGGATCAGGTCGTCTCCGGCGGCGTGCCCCTTCGTGTCGTTCACCGTCTTGAAGTGGTCGAGGTCGACGAAGAACATGCACACCGGCTCACCGACACGGCGCGACCTGACCAACTCCTGTTCGACCCGGTCCTCGAAGAGGCGGCGATTGGGCAACCCGGTGAGGGCGTCGTGCCAGGCCATGTGCGAGACCTTCTCCAGGAGCTCGAGGTTCTGGAGGGAGGTGGCAGCCTGATCGGCCAAGCCGGAGAGCCGTTCGTGGAGGTCGGCGTGGCGGATCGTGTCGATCGAGCTCCCAGGCCCGAAGTTGGCCGCGATGACCCCGAGGAACTCTCCACCGGCGAACAGCGGCGCCACCACCGATGCCGCCATGCCCGACTGGTCCAACAGGTCCCGGAGCACGGGGTCCTCGGTCGAGTCGTCGAGGACGATGACCTCCCTCGAATGCAGGATCCGCTCGACGACGGGGGTGTCGGAGCGGATGTTCACCGGACCACGGGACCGCGGTCCGGGCCCGACCACGCCTCCCTGGCCCTTCGACGGACCGGCCACCGGGCCGATCCTGGTTCGCTCCGGGGCGGGCGTGGCCAGCGGGCGGATGGGTGACGGCTCGGACCGTTCCGGCCGGGATCGTCCGGGGACCGGCAGGATCGGTCCCAACGAGGCCCCGGGTGACTCCATGCCCTCGGTCCAGGCCCGGGGGACCAGTTGGCCCAGGTCCTGGTCCCAGAGGTACACCGTCGACTGGTCGCAGTCGGTCATGGCCGGGACCGTGTCGGCCAGCAATTGGACCAACTCGGCCAGGGTGGTGACCCGGGCGAGGGTCTCGGAGAACGAAAGGAGGGTCCGGGCGGTGGCATCGCTGCGCTTGGCATCGGTGAGGACCCTGAAGATGTCGAGGGCCGCCGCCGCGTACTCGGCGAACAGGCGCAGGACGTAGGTCTCCGACGGCGGGTGGACAGCCCCATGGGGCAGGACCTCGGCCAACCGGCCGTAGAGCCGCTGGGGGGAGGCGATGTCGACCACGAGCCTCGAACCCCCGTCGTCCCCCGGATCGTCCCCCGGATCGTCCCGCCACAGCTCTGCCGCCAGGGCCTGGGTCTCCTCCGGCTCGAGACCTCGAGCGTGGAGCTGGACCGCCGTCCCGGGCCGGACCCTGATCATCAAGAGGTAGCGGTGGGCGGCGATCACGGCGTCGGCCCGCGCCGCGATCTGGGCCAACAGGGATTCGACGTCGTCGTCCATGAGCTGACTGACGGTGGAGAACGCCCCTTCGACCAGCACGCTCATCCGGTTGAGCTCGCTGCGGAGCTCCGCCTCCCTGCGGTCGGCCGAACCTGAGGCCGTGGGCTCTGCTGCGGGTCGGACGTCCTCTCCCTCCCCCTCGCCCACCGCGGGCCCGATGTCCCACCCGCCCGGCGGCACCGTGTCGGCCAGCGGCCCACCGTCACCCGGTGGTACGGGGCCGAGGTGCGATGCGGCGTCACCCGGTCCGACAAGCCGGGTGGACGGCCCCGGGTCCGGGGCCGTGTCGTCGTCGGTGGACGGGTCGTCCCAGCTCAGCGCATACAGGCAGGCACGACCCCCTCGGGCGCTGCACTCGACCTCGGTGATGAGTGCGGTTCCGCGGCCGAAGAGGGAGGGAACCTGGGACAACAGGCCCCGGGTCATCTCGCACAGGTGGGCGTGCCGACCGTCCTGCGAGCGGGGGAGCACCTCGACCAGCGCGTGATCCGTGGCCACCTCGAGGGCCACCGCCTCGCAGGTGGCGTCGAAGCGGGCGACGAGCGCCGAGATGTGCTTGCAGGCCTGTTCAGGAGAGCCGAGGGCCCGGAGCCGATCGACGAAGTCGGTGCCGCCGGCCGTGGACAGGAGCGCTTCTCCCACGTGGAGGCCCACGGCCCCGTCCCCGGTCACCAGCGCGGCTGCGTTGAACAGGGCCACGGCCTCCCCGAGGGTGCTCCAGGCGTTCAGGTCCCCGAGCGTGGCGAAGGACCGACCGTCGTCGGCCAGGGCCAGCGCCTGAGCCACCCCGACGTCGCCGTTGCGCTCGTGCACCAGGCTGATGAGGGCATGGACGACCACCCCCGACACCTCGTGGCGGTGACCGGTTTCGCTGGTGCTCTGTTCAGCCTCGACGGTCATGGCTCGTCATTCAATCCTTCGGCGCCGACGGCGCGTTCCACTCACTGGGTTGCTTGCCCCTATCTTCGACAGGCCCGTGGCTTTCCTTTACCGGCCCCGGGCCGGGGGAAGGGCTCATACGGCGCCGATCCCGGGCCCGGGTCACATCTTCCGGCTCCGCCGGATCCCACGGGCCCGATGGCGACCCGGCCATCTACACTTGATGCCCATGAGCATCTATGACCCACCCCTCCACTCCTTGACCGGCGACCCGGCCTCGGTCGCCGACTACCGGGGCAAGACGTTGCTGGTCGTCAACGTGGCCTCGAAATGCGGGCTGACGCCCCAGTACGAGGGGCTCGAGCGCCTGCAGAAGACCTACGGGGACAAGGGGTTCACCGTCCTCGGCTTCCCCTGCAATCAATTCGGTGCCCAGGAGCCCGGGTCGGCCGAGGAGATCGCCACCTTCTGCTCGGCCACCTACGGCGTCACGTTCCCGATGTTCGAGAAGGTCGAGGTCAACGGCGACGGTCGCAACCCGGTCTACGAGGAGTTGGTCGCCTTCCCCGATGCGGAGGGCGAAGCGGGTGACATCCAGTGGAACTTCGAGAAGTTCCTCGTGTCGCCGACAGGCGAGATCGTGAACCGTTTCAGGCCCATGGTCGACCCGGAGGCTCCCGAGGTGATCGACGCCATCGAGGCGAATCTCCCGGGCTGACCGACGGTCGGGCACTTCGAGCCGACCCGCCGGCGCTTACCGGTCATCGAGGAAGGGGAGCGCATGCGGGGTCCATCGGCCAACAACGAGGCGGTCATCGACCACCTGACAGAGGTGTGGGTGTCGCTGGTGGGCGCCTGCGGGAAGATGAAGATGGCCCAGTGGGATCTGGCCACGGACTGCCCGGGATGGACGGTCAAGGACCAGATCTCGCATCTCATCGGCATCGAACGGCTGTTGCTCGGGGATCCGCCTCCGCCACCGCTCGAGGTGGTCCCCGAACACGTGACCAACGCCTTCGGCGAGCTGAACGAGGCGTGGGTGGCCGCCCGCCGGTCGGTGCCCGGCGAGGAGGTGCTGGACGAGTTCGTCGAGGTCACCAACCGGCGCTTCGAGGCCCTCCGGGCCATGCCCCGGTCGAAATTCGACGAGGTGGGGTGGAGCCCGGTCGGCGAGGTGCCATACCGGGAGTTCATGGAGACCCGGGTCCTCGATTCATGGGCCCACGAGCAGGACATCCGACGGGCCCTGGGCCGTCCGGGCGGCCGCAACGGCGTGGGCGAGGCCACCACGCTCGACAGGTGCGTACGGTCCATGCCCTACGTGGTGGGCAAGCGGGTGGCGCCACCCGACGGCACCTCGGTGTTGTTCGTGGTCATCGGGGTCATGGGCAAGAAGGTGGGCATCCAGGTGGACGGGGGCCGGGCCTCGCTGGTGCCGCTCCGACCGGCCGGGGCGCCCACGGTCACCCTCACCATGGACCAGGAGGCGTTCTGGCGACTCGGTTTCGGCCGGGTGGAGCCGGCGCGCGTCCTGGCCACCGGCGAGGTCCGTATCGAGGGCGACGTCGCCCTCGGCCACCGGGTCCTCGAGTCGATGGCGTTCATGATCTGAGCGGCCGGCGACCGCCGGAGCCCCACCCGGGGTCCCCGGCCGGAGGTCGACAGATCCCGGTCCATCCCGGTCCGGAAAGTTCACCGCCCCCGTGCCGGTACACTCGGCAATTCGTATGCGAGCCACAGTCGAGCCCGAAGAGGGCAACAGAGTCCGTTTGTCCGTCGAGGTCGAAGAAGCGGAGATAGACGAGGCTCTCGACCAGGTCATGCGTCGGCTCTCCCGCGAGGTCCGGGTGCCCGGGTTCCGCCCCGGCAAGGTCCCGCGCCGGGTCATCGAAGCCCGGATGGGCGGTGCCGGCGCGGTGCGCGGTGAAGCCCTCCGGGAAGCCCTGCCCACCTTCTACGCCCAGGCGGTCACCGACACCGAGGTCGACCCCATCGACCAGCCGGAGATCGACATCACCTCGGGGAACGACTCGGGCGGGGTCTCCTTCGACGCCGTGGTGACGGTTCGACCGGTGGTTGCCATCCCCGGCTACCAGGGGCTGGTGGTGACACTGCCGGACCTGGAGGTCACCGAGGAGGAGATCGACTCGCAGATCGACCGCCTGCGATCCACCTCCGGCGAGCTGGTCGAGGTGGCCCGGCCGGCCAAGGACGGAGACCAGGTCACCATCGACATCCACGGCACCCGGGTGGGCGCGCCCGTTCCGGGTGACGACAGCGACCTCGATGCCGAGGACTACCTCTACGAGGTCGGGAGCGGGGGTGTGGTCCCCGAGCTCGACGAGCAGCTGCGGGGGGCCAAGGTGGGCGACATCTTCGTCTTCGACGCCAACCCGGGGGCGGGGAGCGAGTCCATCTCCTTCAGGGTGCTGGTCAAAGATGTCAAAGAGCTCATCCTTCCCGACCCGACCGACGAGTGGGCGGCCGAGGCCTCCGAGTTCGACACCATCGAGCAGCTCCGGTCGGACATCGCCGATCGGCTCCGGCAGCGTCACATCGTGCAGGCGCAGATGGCCCTCCAGCAGAAGACCGCCGAGGCCCTGGTGGAGCTGGTCACCGAGGAGATCCCCGATCAGTTGGTGGCCGAGGAGCTCCGCGAGAGGATCCACGATCTCAATCATCGACTCGAGGGCCAGGGGATGAGCCTCGGGCAGTTCCTCGGGGCCACCGGTCGCGACGAGCAGGAGTTCCTCGACGAGCTGCGGGCCGGCGCCCTTCACAGTGTCAAGGTCGATCTGGCCCTTCGGACACTGGTCGACGAGGAAGGGATCGAGCTGAGCGACGAGGAGCTCGACGAGGAGCTGGCGACCATGGGCGAGCGCCTCGAAATGGACGTCAACGAGGTGCGGGAGCAGTTGGAACGGGCCGGACGGCTTCCGGCGGTACGCTCGGATCGACGAAAGGCCAAGGCCATGCGTTGGCTGATCGACAATGTCGATCTGGTCGATGAGGAGGGGAAGCCCGTCTCACGGGACGACCTGAAAGTGAACCAGGGCGAGGAGGACTCGAAGTGAGTTTCACGGAAGGAATCAGGGAAATGGACGCACAGGCCTACAGCGTGCCGTGGGTGGTCGAATCCACCAGCCGCGGTGAGCGGAACTACGACCTGTACTCACGCCTGTTGCGCGAGCGCATCATCTTCCTCGGCACACCGATCAACGACACCGTGGCCAACCTGGTCTGCGCGCAGCTGCTCTTCCTCGAATCGGAGGAGGCGGACAAGGACATCCACCTCTACATCAACTCTCCGGGCGGTGACATCACCGCGCTGTTCGCCATCTACGACACCATGAAGTACATCAAGCCGGACATGTCCACGTTCTGCTTCGGTCAGGCCGCCTCGGCCGCCGCCGTGCTGCTCGGCGCCGGAACCCGCGGCAAGCGGTTCGCCCTGCCCCACGCGCGCATTCTGTTGCACCAACCGTTCGGAGGCGTCGAGGGGCAAGCCAGCGACATCGAGCTCCAGGCCAAGGAGATCCTGCGCATGCGCGACCTCCTCAACGGCATGCTGGCCAACGACACCGGCCAGACCACCGAGCGGGTCTCCAAGGACACGGACCGCGACTACATCATGACGGCCGACGAGGCGGTTGCCTACGGGCTGATCGACGAGGTCATCACGGCCAGGGACGCAGTGTCCATCGAGGCGGTCGGGGCTGCGTAACCCGATGAACGACGATGGAGGTCCTGTCGGTACCGGGCCAGCCGCTAGGGTTGGGTTCCTGATGGGTAGGACCGTGGCCCGGCGCAGGACGATGGCCCGGGGGAGCAGCACCAGCTTGGAGCAGCACGGGAGTCGGGGGTCGGTGCACACCACGTGTGGATCGGGCTCACGACGACTGGACGGATTGAGCAGCACGCACGGATGAGCAACAGGGACCACTGACAGAAGGACAAGAGGAACCGACGTGGCGAAGTTCGGAGACGGTGGCGATCTGGTGAAGTGCAGTTTCTGCGGCAAGTCGCAGAAGCAGGTCAAGAAATTGATCGCCGGGCCAGGGGTGTACATCTGTGACGAGTGCATCGAGCTGTGCAATGACATCATCGCCGAGGAGCTGGCCGATACCACCGAGCTCTCCTTCGAGGAGCTGCCCAAGCCCAAGGAGATCTACGAGTTCCTGAACGACTACGTGATCGGCCAGGAGTACGCCAAGAAGATCCTGTCCGTAGCCGTCTACAACCACTACAAGCGGGTCCAGGCGGGAAGCAACGGATCGCACGACAACGACGTCGAGTTGGCCAAGTCGAACATCTTGCTTCTGGGCCCGACCGGCTGTGGCAAGACGCTGCTGGCCCAGACGCTGGCCCGCATGCTCAACGTCCCCTTCGCCATTGCCGACGCCACCGCCCTCACCGAAGCCGGATACGTGGGCGAGGACGTCGAGAACATCCTGTTGAAGCTCATCCAGGCGGCCGACTACGACGTGAAGCGGGCCGAGACGGGGATCATCTACATCGACGAGATCGACAAGATCGCCCGCAAGTCGGAGAACCCCTCGATCACCCGGGACGTCTCCGGCGAGGGTGTGCAGCAGGCCCTGTTGAAGATCCTCGAGGGGACGACCGCATCGGTGCCGCCCCAGGGCGGGCGCAAGCACCCCCATCAAGAGTTCATCCAGATCGACACGACCAACGTCCTTTTCATCTGCGGTGGTGCTTTCGCAGGCCTGGACAGGATCGTGCAGAGCCGCCTCGGCAAGCAGGGCATCGGTTTTCGCGCA
>JBEKOI010000154.1:0-9382 GCA_049521915.1 Acidimicrobiales bacterium
GTTGCACTGGCCGTAGCGGAATTGGAAACACCCGGTGAGGTACGAGTCGCAGCCGTCCGGGCCGCAGCCGCAATTGGTCCCGTCGCAACCGGGCTCACAGAAACCCCAACCGTCTCCGCACCCCGTGTCGCACTGGCACATCGAGTTGCAGTCCATGTAGTAGCGCGGACCACCACAGTACGAGGAGTTGTCCGCCTTCCACCAACCGCCCATGATGGTGTCGGTCGGGCAGTAGTTGTATCCGCCGTTGACCGAGCAGCAGAACTCGCTGAATCCGGAGCAACAGGTCGACCCGCATCCGCAATCACCGTTGCCGCAGGTGCAGATCTGTCCGTAGGCGGTTCCCGGTTTGAGGACCAGATCGAGACCGGCTCCGATGGCAACGGCACTCCCGGCGTAGGCCGACCGGTTGATGAAGCTGCGGCGCGAGATCCGTGACTCGAGGAAGCCCGACGCCCGCTCGACGAGGGTGCCCGTCATGGGCCCGGTGCGGGGTTCGGCGATGTCACTGCCGTCGGGGCCGCTACCGCTGGGGTCACCGGTCCCGGGGTCACCGGTCGGACCGGAATTCGACACCCGTCAGGCGGCGGACGGCTTGGAGCCCGGCCAGAGCCGAGATGGCCAGGTAGGTCAGCCAGGCGCAGACCGCGCTGGCCACGATCAACGGCAGTCCATGCCCCGGCTGGCGGGCCAGGATGGAGAGGATCGACCCTGTCGGTCCGGCCACGGCTACGGCGGCGGCAGCCACGGCCAGACCGATGTTGACGACGACGTGCACCACGGTGGCCGGAGTGTCGGGTGTCCCGAAGCATCCACAGCTGGAGATGGCACCGCCCTCCTGTCGCGCGACGGCGATGACGACGGCGAACCCGGCGAACGAGAGCGCCACCAGTCCGGCGGGCACGGCCCGTGGGAAGAGGATGGCGATGCAGCCCAACGTGGCCTCAGCCACCGAACCGAACCGAACGACCGCGCGGATCCTGGCCAGTGGTTGCGGAACGAAGGTGGCCAGGGCGCGGGCGGTGTCGGTGGGGCGAACCGCCTTGGCCGTCCCCGCTGCGACCAGGAGAGCACAGGCAACCAGGTAGAGGCCGATCAATTCCATGCAGGACCAGACGCCGGCACGAAGGTGGGAGCCGGATCGACGGCCGGTGCGATCGGGCTGATCGACAGGTCGCGGATGAGGTCGTTGAGCCTGGGAACCAGCCCGGTCCGTCTGGCGTGGCTTCCGAGGACGGCATAGAAGGTGAACGGCCTGCCTCCCTCGGTGAAGAACCACTGTGTCCCCGACTGGCCACCGAGGCCGCGGCGGAGGACGTAGGGGCGGAAGTCGGCGACGGCCAGGGACCGGGGCATGCCCTGCCGGGCGAAAAGGCGCCTGCCTACGCTCTCGGGGCCGTACTCGAACAGCACGGCAAAGATGTCGTTGACGCCCATCAGGTTGACGGCGCCACCGCCGAAATCCGCTACCTGCTCGGGGAGCGCGAAGGTGGCGAAATGGGCCACCGGGTACGGCACGGTCTCACCCACCGTCGGCCGCACGAAGATCCGGCCTTCGAACCCACCGGGCAGTGCCGCCTCGATGCCGTACGCCCTGAGCGTGGCCACCCTCTACCCCGCCCTGGTGGTCGGCTCGCCCACCGGTAACCCGTCCCGCCCGCGAGCCGGACCGATGGGTCCGTACACGTCGGCCAGGGAGGACGGGTAGAGGCTCGGATCTCCGGGCAGGATCCCCGCGTCCTTCAGCTCCCGGTCGTTGGCGAGCTCCCGGGCCGGACCGTCGAGGCCCTCGGCGTAGGCACTGCTCCTGCTTCCGAGGGTGAAGGACCGCGCGTCGGCCTCGGCGCGTCGAACCAGCTCGGCAACCTGGTGGAAGTGGTTCGCCACCCCCTCGCCGATCCGCCGGCCGGAGCGACCATCCACGAGCACGAAGAACGGGGAGCCCGGAACTTCGTAGTCGCCCCAGGCCTCGGTCGACATCACCACCGGCAGGCCCGGTGGGGTCTGAGCCGCGACCTCGGCCGGGATCTCCATCTCCGGCCCCTTCGTGACCACCACCAACCGGGTGCCGGTGGGAAGACCGAGGTGGTCCGGTTGCCGGAAGGCCTTCCAGAAGCCGGCGCAGGTGGCGCAGCCCGACGACAGGAAGGCCAGGAGCGTGAGGTTTTCTCCCCCGGCCACGGCCACGGCCAGCGCATCGCCACCCGGCGTCACCCCGGCGACGGTCGGAGCCGACGTCGAGTTCCGTTCCCCGGGCAACGGAGGCCCCATGGTCAGGGGCACGCTCATTGCCCCACCACCGCCCGGTGCGTGATGGACGTGGCTGGGGTCGTGGCCGTGGTTGTGATCGTGGTTCTGGTTGTGGCCACCGTGGTCGTGCGCATCGCCACCGGACGGCTCCCCAACCCCCACGCCGAGCTCGTGCAGCGCCTTGAGGATGTCGGCGTGACTGCGCAACAGACCGGCGACCAGGACGGCCAACAGCAACACCACGACGCTCAGGACAACGGCCAAGGCAACCAAGTGGGACCTCCGTACGCTCAGTGAGTGCGGGACACCAACTCGGTGACCGCTCGCCCGGTGCTCATGCTACGGATTGTTCGGGCCGAAGCGGTGTATCTCCGGGGCTCTCCGTGAGACTTCCTTTCCGGCATCGGCCCGGGTCGCCGGTGCCCTGGAGCCGACCGGCTCGCCCTCTTCGCCATGCGGGTGAAGACTGGCCGGTATCGATGTCGGCCCCGGCGGCATCGGGGGATGAACCAGGACCACCAGGAGGAATCCATGGCGCTACATGTAGAGACGGTCACCATCGATACCCGGGACCCGGTGGCGCTGGCCCGTTTCTGGTCCGCGGCGCTCGGCTGGGAGCAGCGCGATGACGAAGACGGCGACGTGTGGGTGGAGCCGGGCACCCGGCACCCCGATTACGGTTCGTGCCGTCCGCTGCTTTTCCTCGGCGTCCCCGAACCGAAGAAGGTCAAGAACCGGATCCACCTCGATCTGCGCCCCGACGATCAAGCGCTGGAGGTGGAGCGCCTCGAGGATCTCGGGGCCAGTCAGGTCTCCGTCGGGCAGACCGGCACCGAGGGCTGGCTGGTCATGGCCGACCCCGAGGGAAACGAATTCTGCGTGCTCAGCGACACGTGATCCGCCGTCAGCCCGATCCCGCCTCCGCCGCGGCTTTGGCCTCGGCCGCCTTGCGATAGGCCTCGAGCTGGTCGAGGAGGGGCATGCGCTCCTGCCCCACGGTCGAGTCCAACCGGGCGGCGATCTCCTCCGGCGTCCACCTCCCGTCGGCATACACCGCCCGTACCTCCCGGGGCTGGTTCCATACCGCGATCTTCGGCCCGACCGAGGTGTAGACCTGGCCGGTCACGTGCTTGGCCTGATCGGACAGCAGGTAGACGACCAGAGGGGCGACGTCCTCGGGGTCGCCCATCTCGGCCAGGTCCATGGGAACCTCGGCCGTCATCCGGGTCCGGGCCACCGGGGCGACGGCGTTGGCGGTGATGCCGTACCGGTTGAGCCCTGCGGCAGCCGAACGGACCAGGGAGACGATGCCGCCCTTGGCCGCTGCGTAGTTGGCCTGGGCCACACTTCCGGCGAACGCGCCTGAGGTGAACGCCACCAGCGAACCCCCACCTTCCTGTTTGCGCATGATGGCCGATGCCGCACGGAAGACGGTGAAGTGGCCCTTCAGGTGAGTCTCGATGACCGCGTCCCATTCGTCCTCGGACATGTTGAAGAGCATGCGTTCACGGAGGATGCCGGCCACCGCCACCACGCCGTCGATCCGACCCCACCGCTCGACACCGGCAGCGACGATCTTCTCGCCGCCGTCGAGGGTGGACACGCTTTCGGCCACGGCCACGGCCTCGCCGCCCGAAGCCTGGATGTCCGCCACCAGCGCCTCGGCGACCTCGCTCTCGGGGTCCCCACCGTCCAGTGAGACCCCGATGTCGGCCACCACCACCTTGGCCCCTTCGCCGGCTGCGGCCACGGCGACAGCCCGGCCGATCCCACCACCGGCACCGGTGATGGCGACGACCTTGTCTTTCAGGAAATCCGTCATTGCCCACTGCCTCTCTGCTTCTTCGCTGCCTGTTGGCTCCGACGCGGCGCCCCGGTTGGCCGGTGAAGGCCCAGGGGGGAACCCACCACCGGAGGAGCGGACTCCCTGCCTGTCGACCCGGCACCCCGGCGGAGGTTGACCATATACGAGAACCTGTTCTAGCGTCCCCACCGGGTCGGCGCCACCCAGGAGCCGTGTGCGCACACTCCCACACGCCGGCCGACATTCAGCAACTGACCGCCGCCAGCCGGTGGAGGGGGTAGGAGAGCAACATGGCTGATTTTGGATTCTGGGCACTGGCCCACGAGAACCCGGACAAGCTGGCCCTCGTCGCTCCCGACGGGGTCGAATACACCGCCGGCGAGCTGCTGGCGCGGACCAACCAGGTGGTCCACGGTTTGCGCGGGCTCAACCTGAAACCCGGGGACGTGGTCGCCACCCTCCTTCCCAACGGGGTGGAGATGTTCGAGCTGTACCTGGCCGCACTGCAGGCCGGATGGTATCTGGTCCCCATCAACCACCACCTGATCGGGCCGGAGGTGGCCTACATCCTCAAGGACTCCGAAGCCAAGGCGTTCGTGGCCCACGAACGGTTCACCGAAGTGGCTCTGGACGCGGCTGAAGAGGCCGAGCTTCCCTCCTCCCGGTGCTTCGCCGTGGGAGAGATCGTCGGGTTCGGCTCCTACGCCATGATGCGCGACTCCCAGCCCACCTCCGACCCCGCCGACCGCACCATCGGCGATGTCATGAACTACACCTCGGGAACCACCGGCAACCCCAAGGGCGTGTTCCGGCGGCTCAGTGGGGCGAGTCCCGAAGAGGCCGCGCTCGGTCTGTCCGGAATCCTCTTCCTGTTCGGGATCCAGCCTCAGGACGAGAACGTCCACATCGTGGGCTCACCGCTCTACCACACCGCGGTGCTTCGCTATGCAGGAGCCTCCATCCACCTGCTCCACACCGTGGTGCTCATGGACAAATGGATTCCCGAAGAGATGCTCCAGCTCATCGAGAAGTACAGGGTGACCAGCTCCCATATGGTCCCCACCCAGTTCCACCGGCTCCTGGCGTTGCCTGACGAAACCCGGGCCAAGTACGACTTGTCCTCGCTGGAGCACATGATCCACGCTGCCGCTCCGTGCCCCATCGACGTGAAGTACAAGATGATCGAATGGTGGGGGAACGCCATCGACGAGTACTACGCCGCCTCCGAGGGCGGCGGGACCCTGGTGACCGCGGAGGAGTGGCTGCTCAAGCCGGGCACGGTCGGGAAGGCCTGGCCGATCTCGGAAATCGCCATCTTCGACGACGAGGGAAAACGCATCGAGGAGCCCAACGTGATCGGCACCGTCTACATGTCGATGCAGACCGGTGACTTCGCCTACCACAAGGACAAGCAGAAGACGGACAGCAATCGCATCGGCAAGTTCTTCACCGTCGGCGATGTCGGACTGATCGACGAGGACGGGTACCTGTTCCTCCGTGACCGCAAGATCGACATGATCATCTCGGGCGGGGCCAACATCTACCCGGCCGAGATCGAGAACGTACTGCTCGGGTTCCCGAAGGTGGGCGACGTGGCCGTCTTCGGCATTCCCAACGACGACTGGGGCGAGGAGATCAAGGCCGTCATCGAGCCCGCCGAGGGCGTCGAGGCCTCGCCGGAACTGGCAGAGGAGATCCTCCAGTACAGCGCCACCCGGCTGGCCAAGTTCAAGACGCCGAAGTCGATCGATTTCACCGACGCCATGCCCCGGGACCCCAACGGCAAGCTCTACAAGCGGAAGCTGCGCGATCCCTACTGGGAAGGCCGCGACAAGATCTGATCCCGGCCGGAGCTGGTTCCGTCCTCCGGGCCGGACGTGGTTCCGTCCTCCGGGGCTGCCTCGGCGCCTGGCCGCGCACCCATGGGCGGGCTCAGCAGTTGAGCTCGCTGGTCCACGAGGGGTCGGCCGGGGGCGGGGTGCCGGGCCAGCGACCCCTGGGGCTGGTGTCGTGGTGCCGGCGACCGAGCGAGGCCAGCACCGGAAAGAGTCTGGTAGCCACGGCCTGCCCGGCCGCCGTGGTGAAGTGCACACCGTCGGAACAGCGCATGAGGGTGCCACCGATCGAGCTGGTGAAGCGGTCGCCCGGGCTCAACAGCGAGGCCAGATCGAACGTCGTGACCGACGAAGGGCCCGCCCGGTCGAGGGCCGCGGCGGAGAGCTCCGGGGTCGAAGGGGACGTGGCCGCCTGGCCGCCCCGGACCGTCCGGTCGGCCGCCGCCTCGGCCTGGGCGACGATGTCGCCGATGATGGTCGAATCGATCGTCACACGCTCGGGCTGGTCCTCCACCGCGGCGAGGTGCGTCGATTCGCCGGAGTCCGACACCGGCGGCAGCATGAGCACGACCGCGGCACCGCGCGAACCCAGCACCCCGACGGCCCGGCGGAACCGGGAGGCGACCCACCCGTCGAACCACCGCTGACCGAGATGCCCCCAGCGACTGTCGACCTCCTGGTCGAACTGCTCCCCGCGACCGAGGTAGACAACGACATCGGGGTTGTAGGCATCGACGATCTGCTGCCACCGCTGGAAGAGCGCGTTGGGATCACCCGGTTTACAGGGAGGAGCAGGGGTCAACCGGTACCAGAGCACCTGGAACTCCTGGTCCATCGACAGCGAGCACTGGGGAGTTCCATCGTTCATCAACTGCATGCCGTAGCGGGGCGCTTCGGAGGCCAGCCCCACACCCAGGGTCCCGGCCATGGAATCGCCGACCAGGAGGACCTTGACCTCCTGCCCGCCTGATGCCACCAGTCCGGCGGCGTCCCCACCCCGGGCGGCAACGGTGTCGGACGCCAGCGCTGAACCGGGCCTGACCAGCGCGGCGGCGGCCACACTGGTGCCGAGGGCGGCGACGCCGAAGGCCAGCCCGGCGGCCAGGGGCGCAACCACCAGAGCTCGGCGCCAGGGCAGGACACCCCGGCGGATGGGCTGCTCCACCAGGACGTAGGAGATGGCAGCCAGGGCCACGGTGATGGCCACCCGCCACGCGAACAACGGCCACAGCCCGAGGCCGGTCCGTTGCTGGCTCACCACCAGAAGGACCGGCCAGTACCAGAGGTAGACGCCGTAGGAGATGCGGCCCAGTGAACGCAGCGGCCACGTGGCCAACAACCTCGGGACCACCCCCGCCGGCGCCTTGATCACGCTGGCCACCACGGCCGCGCACGATATCGACACCAGGAGGAACCCGCCGTGGAAGGCCAGCCAGGAGCCCTGGGGCACACGGACCCACATCACCGCCACGGCACCGGCGCCCACCAAGCCGATGGCGGCCCATCCCACCCCCGACCGCGCCCGCCCGTGACCCCACAGGGTGAACGCGGTGGCGAGGGCCGCGCCGACCAGCAGGCCCTGGGCTCGGGTGTCAGTTCCGTAGTACGCACGGTTGATCCCGTTGGCCTCGGACGACACGGCCGCCATCAGGATTGCCGATGCGGCGGCACCGAAGACGGAGATGTACAGCAGAAGCCGAAGCCTTCCCCTCCGCCACGCATCCGAGTCCAGGCCGGCGGCCGAACCGCGATGCGCCTCGCCGTCCCCGGTGCCGCCGGCCGCGTCGAACCCACCCCGCCGACGACCGCGCCTGCGCCAACCGCCGACGACGGTGAGCACCACCAGCGGCCATACGAGATAGAACTGCTCCTCGATGGCCAGTGACCAGGTGTGGAGCAGTGGGGAGGGTGCAGCGCTGGCCGTGAAGTAGGTGACGTGGGTCGTGGCGTAGTACCAGTTGGCCGAGTAGCCCACCGTGGCCAGGGACTGCGTGAAGAGGTTGGTGGCGTCGAAGGATGCCGGCCACACTGCGGCCACCACGCCGATGACCAGGACGAGCACCAGCACCGCGGGCAGCAATCGCCGCGCCCGTCGGGCCCAGAAGGCCCCGAGCCTGACGGTGCCGGCACCTTGCCACTCGGCCAACAGCAAGGAGGTGATCAGGTAGCCCGAGAGCACGAAGAAGACGTCAACGCCGTAGTAGCCCCCCAGCAACCAGGTGAACCCGTTGTGGAACGCGATCACGGCCAGGACCGCGAAGGCACGCATGCCGTCCAAGCCCGGGCTGTAGGGCAACTCGGCCCGTCGGTGCGTCACGTCCATCACGACGATCGGTAACGCTGGGCTTCACCGCCGGTGATCAGGTGGCCCCGGCCGACCGCTCGAATCCGACGTAGGGGACCGGACACAGCGCTGAGGCTAGTGCAGGTCCAACTGCTCGTGCCGAGTGGTCTGCACCGCAATCCTCACCGGTGGGTGGTCGCCAAACGACGGTGCTGGAGCTCGTCGCAGATCGGTGTCGCCACCGAGAGTGGCCGAATGCTGCCGGAGAAGAGTGGAGTGGTCGAGATCGACGGCGGCGCCGATCCCAACTTCACATCTTCCGGTGGCGCCACCAGGTACTGCAGCCAGAGCGCCTGCGCGCCGTCGACGGTGACATAGACGAGTTGGACCCGGGAGCCGAGGTCCACCTGAACCTGGTGCGGCTGCCCGGGCGTGACCGTGATGACCGGCCCGCTGACCCACACCCGCTGCGACCGGGGAAGGAGGGCCCCGGCGAACAGGTACGAGAACCTGTAGCGATCGCCACCTTCCCACGTGACCGCGACCGCCTCCGGGGAAGAGGTGGCCCCGCCCGTGACGAGCAGGGGCTGGCGCCTCCCCGGACGGGTGTGAGGAAAGGTCATCTCGAATCGGAAGGCACCGCCACCGGCTCCCAGCTCGACCGTCTGCCAGGAGTTCCCATCGAACTGGTAGACCCCCTGGCACTTCCCGATGACGGCCAGATCGAGTGGCGCGGCACGGTCGGGCAGACGGGATGCGAACCGCACGCCGGGTGTCGGCCCCTCGAAGAGCGACCGGTCGATCCGCTGCTGGAAGGAGACCAGCCCGGCCCGTTGCGGGACGGTGATGACCGGACCGAGCTCCCGCTGGTAGAAGAGGCTGAGGGAGAAGGAGGTCCACACTTGGAACAGGGCGAGCACAGCCAGCAGGACCGCCCCCGCCAACCATCGCTTGGCGGGGATCCCACCCCAACGATCGATGACGACGTGCCACCCACAAAGGGCCGCCAATAACAGGAGGGGAACGACATCGGCCAGGTAGCGCTCGGCGATGAAGGCGATGGTCAGGATTCCGACCGTCCCCGCCGCCGCCCCGACGAGCGGGATCCGGAGCGCGGCGATCCTGGGTGTGACCGCTCGCCCCGCCCGCCCGGGCGGGGCGTGGGCATGGGCGCGCTCTCGCCCCGGGGACCGGGAGGGGCGGAAGACC
>JBEKOI010000155.1:0-12135 GCA_049521915.1 Acidimicrobiales bacterium
CTGGGAGCACCTCCTCGGAGAACGACTCGGTCATCCTCGGAAGATCGGATAGGTCGACGTAGAATCGGATCTGTCGGCTCTTCATGTCGAGTCGGACCTCCTGGTGGTGGGCCCCTGGTTGATCAATGTAACCCGGTCAGGCCCCTTCGCTCACGGCATCCCAGCTGTCGCCGGGCACCTCGACGTGGATGATCTCCGGTGCGGCCGCCAGCCAACGGGGCATCTGCTCCATCGCCGCCTTGAAGTGGGCCGATTGGACATGGGCGTCTCCCGCCTGGCGGTCACGGTACGTCTCGATCAGGACCCACAGATTCGGATCCTCGGCGCTCCGGTACCAGTCGTAGGAGATGTTCCCCGGTTCTGCCCGGGTCGACGTCGTGAACTCCTCGATGAGGGACGGGAAGGCGTCGGCGTACTTGGCCCGCACCGGCTGCTTGACGACGATGAATATCATCCGAACCTCCTCGGAGCGGGCATGGGTGATGAGCGGGGAGAACGAGGGATCACCACGCGCTCACTCCTCAAGCAGCTCGGGCTGGATGGTCACGATCCATTCGTAGAGCGGTTGGAACGCCCGCCATCCCGCCATCGGCGGTCCGACGAAGGGCGCGGTCTTCTCCGCCTGGTCAGCGTCGATCAGCACCGGGTCACCCGCGGCCTCGGCCAGGAGCTGGGCCTGGCAGGTGCGCTCCATGGTGATGAACCACCAGGCCGCCTCGTCGACCGAGGTCTGTCCGACGGTGAGCAGTCCGTGGTTGGCCAGGATCAGGGCCTTGTTCGGGCCGAGCGCATGCGCAAGGCGCTTTCCCTCCTCGAGGTCGAGCACGACGCCGGTGTAGTCGTCGAAAACCGCGTGGTCGCCGTAGAAGGCACACGAATCCTGGGTCAGGGGATCGAGCGGACGGCGCAGCGACGACCATGCCTTGCCGTGCACGGAGTGGGCGTGAGCGGCCGCCACGACGTCGGGGCGGGCGGCGTGGATCTGCGAGTGGATGGCGAAGGCGGCGGCATTGACCGGCCAGGTGCCGTCGACCACGTCTCCGCGGTCGTTGACCAGGATGAGGTCCTTCACCCGGATGAGTTTGAAATTCATGCCCAGGGGGTTGACCCAGAAGTGGTCGGGCCGCTCGGGATCCCGTGCCGTGATGTGTCCGGCCAACCCCTCGTCGAATCCGAACTGCCCGAACAGCCGGAAGGCGGCGGCGAGCCGCTGTTTGCGGTGCCTCCGTTCGTCCTCGACGTCGTCGAAGGTCGGGAACCGGGGCGGAAGGCGGTCTGAGGGCATGGCTGGCTCCAGGGTGCTGTCGGTGGCGGGCGGGCGGGTCGGTCGGCGGTCAGCCCTGCGTCCGGGCGGGCGAGATGTCCAGGTGCAGCTGGGTGAGACCGCGGAGGATGTAGGTGGGCATGTACTGGTACCGGCGCTCGCCGGCGGGGCCGTGATGGGCCTCGGAGATGCCGATCCCTTCCGTGCGGTCGAGAAGTCGCTCGATGCTCACCCTCGTCTCCATGCGGGCCAGTGATCCACCCGGGCAGCTGTGGACGCCGCGTCCGAAGGCCAGGTGCTCCCGGGCGTTCTCACGATCGACCCGGAACTCCGCCGGGTCCTCGAAGTGGCTCGGATCGCGGTTGGCGGCGCCGTTGACCACCATGAGCGTGGTGCCGGCGGGAATGTCGACTCCGGCCACGGCGGTCGTCCGGCGGGCCAGCCGGAAGTCGCCCTTCACCGGTGACTCGATGCGGAGCGCTTCCTCCACGAAGTTGGGGATGAGGTCCCGCTGCTCCCGAAGCCGCCGCTGGAGCTCGGGCCGCTCGGCGATGAGCTGCAGGCTGGTTCCGAGCAGCCGCACCGTGGTCTCCTGCCCGGCGGCGAAGACGTTGGCGGCCACGCGGACGACGTCGATGACCTCGGGCAGCTCACCGTTCGGGAACGTGGTGGTGGCGAGAGCGGTCAGGACGTCGTGGCGGGGCTCGAGCCGGCGGTCCTCGATGTAGCGGCTGAAGCGGTCGTAGAGCCACTCGAGTGGGTTGAGCGACATGGACTCCTTGGTGCTGCCGACGGCGGCGTCGTGCGGCCGGCGTGCCAGTGCGGCCCGGAACTCCCCGTGCTCGTCCTCGGGCACGCCGAGGAGATCGGCGATGACGAACAGGGTGAAGGGGTTGGCATACCCGCTGATGAACTCGACGTCGTCACCCGACAGGAGCTCGTCGATCTGGCGGTCGGCGAGCCGCCACACGAACTCCTCGTTCTCCTTCAACCGCTTCGGCGTGAGCTGCCGCATGACCAGGTGCCGGTGGTCGCGGTGCATGGGTGGGTCCATGGTGGTCAGCTGGTCACTGAACGGCAGCTCGTCGCGGTGCTGGTCGATCAGCTCGCTCACGTCATCGCCGGCCAGCGGCACAGGAAAGCCCGGGAACGGCCCCGTTACCGAGTTGCACGACGAGAACGAGTCCGTGTCGTTGTAGACGGCGCACGCCTCGTCGTAACCGGTGACCATGAGGACGTCCTGGCTCGGCTCGCGGCGCACCGGACACTGGGCCCGCAGCCAGTCGAAGTAGGGGTAGGGGTCGGCGACGAGCTCGTTGCCCCGGAAGAAGTCGATGGCGTCGTACTCGATGCCCGCGTCGCTCATGTCGGCCCCTTTGCTGGTGGGTTGTCGGTCACGAAGGTGGCGGCACGGTGGTGGAACCGCCAGGTGCCGTCGCCGTCGTGGTGGAGGGTGTCGTGGTAGCGGCCCACGAGCTGGATCGACCAGCCGGACTCGCCGAGCAGGAGGAAGACCACGTCGCTGACGGCCGTGGCCTCGGTGTCGCTCCACTCGTCGACCACGGTGTTAAGGACGAGGTGGCGCTGGGGTCGCTTGGGTTCCCACCGCGAGTATGCGTCGTGGAGGGCCTGGCGGCCGCGGTGGGTGCCCATCCCGGGGATCTCGACGCCGCCATCGGGACAGAAGGTGTCGACCACGTCATCGGTCCGACCGTCGTCGAGGGCGTGGGTGTAGACGGCGATGGCCGAACGGACGCCCTCGGCCACGTCGGCCCGGGTCATCGTGGCCGGCACGGGCCGAGCTCCTCTGGCCATACCGCCGCTTCGGGCCGTCTCAACATCTGCGCTCAAAGGTCGATGTCGGCAATGGGGCTCTCGAGGGGGTTCACGTTGACCGCCCGCAGCGCGGGCAGCAGTTTCTCGTAGGGGAGGCCGGCCAAAAACCCGTCCACGGTCCGCTCGAAGTTGACGATCCCGCCCTCGGCCCGTTCGGAGAGGCGCATGTACTCGAATCCGCGGGCATGGAGGCCCCGCTGCTGTCTCGGGAGGTTGGAGAAGTCCTGCGCGGGGATGGGCGGCCAGCGGGGGTCGTCGCACTCCCACGGCTCCGGCGGCATGGGGGTCTCCGGTTCGTCGCCCTCCGGAAACCGGGTGAGCGACCAGATCTCCATGATGGTCTCCTCGGGGCCCAGCGGTCGGAATCGATAGGCCGAAGCGCTGCTGTACATGGGCAGGACGAAGTAGTGGGGGAAGCAGTAGCCCATGGGCTCGTTGAGCCCCTGATCCTCGAGCTCGTTGAGATCGGGCATGTCCGAGCCTCGGCCGCGGTGCCAGTCCACGACGGCGTCGTTGAGGGCCCGGGCCCAGGTCGACATGGCCAGCTTGGGGTCAGCCGGCAGCTCCATGTCCGCCAGGCCCTCGGCCACCCGTACGTCGTTGGCGTGCACCATCCCGGCCATGCCCTCGCTCATCGTGCGCAGGTAGTGGAGCTCGGCATCGATGAGGACCTGTGGATCGACGGGCCCGCCCTGGCGGGGCGGAATCCTCCCGGGGATGACCAGTTGGGGATGGGTCTCGATCACGTGGTACTGCTCCATGAACGCCTCTTGGGCGAGCTTCCAGTTCACCGGAAGGCGGCAGGCGTACCACCATTCGGCCCGCATCGACTCGACCTTCCAGGCGTCGAGGACGGTGGCGAACGGCTCGATGCACTGGCGGAGGGGTGGCGCGTCGTCGTCGAGGTTGATCCACGCGCAACCGCCCCACACGTCCGCCCGCACCGGCGTGAGGTCGAGGTCGTCCGGCTCCAGGTTGTGCTGGGCGAACGTCTTCGACTGGGTGACGAAGGTGTTCTTGCCATCCGGGCCGTAGCACCACCCGTGGAAGGGGCAGATGAACCCGGTCTCACAGGTCCCCCGCCCCTCGGCGACCCGGACGCCGCGATGCCGGCAGGTGTTCTGGAAGGCGCGCACGCCCAGGTCCTCGGTGCGCACCACGACGACGGATTGATCGAAGATCCGGTACTCGACGAAGTCGTTCGGGTTCGGGATCTCCTCGAGCCGGCACGCCATCTGCCAGACCCGGGACCAGAGCAGATCGACCTCCATCCGGTAGAAGTCGGGGTCGTAGTAGCGCTCCTTGCGGGCGCGGTCCGGGAACTCCATCGAATAGGGCACGGGCAGTGCCGACCATCTCCGATCCACGATCGCCACCCGGGCCCCCTTTCCTCTCGGCGTGCGTTTTGGAGAAGTGTATACTCACCGCTCGACCGGTCGGTACAAGTTTTGTGCCGGCACCCCGGGACCGCAGGACGGGCACGCCTCCGGCCGCGATGCGACCCGGTGGGCCGATCGCCGACGGAGGCTCATGACACCCTCTGAACCCGCAAAGGACCAGCGCCCGGCCCCACCGGCTGCGGACGTCGACGTGGTCATCGTCGGCGCCGGGATCACCGGCATCTACCAGCTCTACCGGGCCCTCGAGGCCGGATTCTCAGCGGTGCTGCTCGAGTCCGGCGACGGGGTCGGGGGCACCTGGTACTGGAACCGCTACCCCGGGGCCCGCTTCGACTCGGAGAGCTACACCTACGGGTACCTCTTCTCCAAGGAGCTGTTCGAGGAGTGGGAGTGGCACGAGCATTTCGCCGAGCAACCGGAGATCGAGCAGTACCTCAACCATGTGGTGGACCGCTTCGACCTCCGTCGCCACATGCGGTTCGGGGCCGCGGTCACCTCGGCCGTCTACGAGGAGTCGTCCGGGGCATGGACCATCACGGTCGGGGGCGGAACCGAGTTCCGGGCCCGGTTCGTGGTGGCGGCCACCGGCATCCTCTCGGTGCCCTACTTCCCGGAGGTACCCGGGCGCCAGCAGTTCCGGGGCCCGTCGTACCACACCGGGCTGTGGCCGGCCGAGCCGGTCGACTTCGCCGGGAAGCGGGTCGCCGTCATCGGCACCGGTTCCAGCGGGGTGCAGGTCATTCCGGCCATCGCCGACGAGGTCGCCTCCCTGACGGTGTACCAACGCTCGGCCAACTGGTGCACACCCCTCAACAACCGGCCGATCACGCCCGACGAGCAGGCCCAGCTCAAGGCCGGCTTCGAGGCCATGTGCAAGACCCTCAACGCGTCGCCGTCCGGGTTCGTCCACCCCACCTACGACCGCCGGGCGTTCGACGACTCGATCAACGAGCGCCTGGCGTACTTCGAGACCATGTGGCGCAGCCCCGGATTCTCGAAGCTGACCAGCAACTACACCGATCTGACGGTCAACCACACCGCCAACGCCCAGTGGTGCGAGTTCATCGCCGAAAAGATCCGCGGCATCGTGAAGAACCCCGAGACCGCCGAACGGCTGATCCCGAAGGACCATCTCTACGCCGAGAAGCGCCCTCCCTTCGTGACGGGCTACTACGAGACCTACAACCGCCCGAACGTCTCCCTCGTCGACCTCAGGCAGACGCCGATGGTACGTGTCACCCGGCGCGGGATCGAGACGACCGAGGGAACGCGGGAGTTCGACATCATCGTGTGGGCGACAGGGTTCGACTTCGGCACGGGCGCACTTCTCCGCATGGGCATCCAGGGGCGGGATGGTCTGGCTCTGGCCGACTACTGGGCGGACGGTCCGAAGACCTTCCTCGGCCTCCAGACCGCCGGCTTCCCCAACTTCTTCTTCCCCGGCGGGCCGCACGCGGCGGCCGGCAACAACCCCCGGTACAACGGTGACCAGGTGGATTTCATCACCGACGCCCTCGTCTACCTGCGAGCGCACGGCTACGACACCATCGAAGTGGATCCCGTGGCCGAAGACCGGTGGACGACCATGGTCGACACCGGCGCGGCCCAGTCCCCCTTCGGAGAGGCCAGCTACTTCTTCGGGACCAACATCCCCGGGAAACCTCACAAGTACCTCCTGAACTCGGGGGGCCGACCCAAGCTCACGAAGGAGATCCAGCGGGTCTTCGACACCAACTACAAGGCCTTCAGGCTGGCCGGGCCGTCCCATCCCGCCGATGCCGGTCCCGCCGAGGCCCATCCCGCCGAGGCCGGTGCGGCCGACACCTGAGGGGTCCGGGCCCGGTCACCCGGACCACGTCAGACGGTGGCCACCGGCGTCAGCGGGGAGCCCACGATGCCGGGCAGCCGGAGCGGGGGGGCGGTGAGCAGGAACCGGCTCCGGTGGTGCTGGCGGAGCCACGATGCCAGCTCGTGGAGGTACCACATCTCGCCCAGGGGCACCCCGAGGCGGAACAGGCAGAGATGGTGGATGGGCAGGAACGAGTGGCGGCTCTCGTCGCGGTCCCTGCCGGTCAGGCCTTCCACCGCGTAGTTGTCCGCCACCAGCGCGGCGATCTGGGAGTCGCTGATCCACTGCAGCAGTGACTGGTCCCGGGCGTCGAGATAGCTGCACAGGGTGTGGATCTTCACGGGATCGGGATGGCGGTCCCACTTGAGGACCTCGGTGGCGAATCCGGTGTGGAGCAGGAGGATGTCGCCGGGCTCGACGACGACCTGGTCGGCCGCCATGATCTCCTCGAGCGTGTCGAGGTCCACCCCTCGCCAGTCGTTCCCCAGATGATGGGCCAGGTCGATGAGGACGCCCCGGCCCTGCACGCCCTGGTAGGCCATGTGCTCGAGACCGAGGTGGTGGGCGAAGCAGCGGTGGTTGCCGCCGTCCCCGGCCGCGTCGGGCTGCGGTCCGACGAGGTCGACCCCGGCGCGGTACCCGTTGTAGTACACCGCCTCTTCGATCCCGTCGCCATCGGCGTCGAACTCGGCACCCACGTGGGCCAGCGAGTCCCACTGCGTCGAGTACTGGAGCGAGAGGGTCACCACGTCGTCGGCCCACACGTCCACGTACTTGGGGTTGCCCCAGCTCTCCATCTGGCTCATGTGGATGTTGTAGAAGGTGTCGGGATGACCTTGCATGTCCTCGGTGGGCGCTAGCACCGGTGGATACCGGCGCTGGTTGAGGGCGGTACCGCCCGGAACGTCGAGCGGCAGGCTCAGGCAGAAGCTGATGCCGGCCTCGACCTCCCGTACACCTTGGAGCACCTTGTCCGGGGTGAGCAGGTTGATCCGGCCGAGCTCGTCGTCCTCGCCCCAGTTCCCCCACGTCGAGCCGTCCGGGCGTTGCTTCCACCGCTGCGTCACGTGCTCTTCTCCTTCTGGCCGCAGCCCTCGGCGACCGCTCTGGCGTTGCCTGTACCGACCGGTTGGTCTACACTCCAGGCGCAGGGTACCGCGTGCGCGTCCGCTCGGTCATCGTGATCTTGCGTCCCGGCGCAGGAAGGTCACAACCATGACACCGAACCAACTGGTCGTGTCCGCCGACGGGCACATCCTCGAGCCCACCGACCTCTTCACCACCCGCCTGCCCAAGCACCTGCGGGACCGGGGGGTCTGGGAGGACGACTTCGAGATCGAGCCGCTGGTCGAAGGCGGGGCCCGGATCTTCCGGCGGCTGCACACGCCCGGATTCGAGGGGTGGACGATCTCCCGCTACCGGCAGACGAGCGGGCGGATGCCCGAGGGCGACCCCGAGCTGATCATCGAGGACCTCGATTCCGATGGCGTCGACGTCGGGGTCATGCATCCCAACCTGTCGCTCTTCGGGCTGTACTCCGACGACCATGAGCTGTCCATCGCCCATGCCCGCGTGTACAACGACTACATCATGGAGCGGTTCACGCCGTACTTCTCGCGGCTCGTCCCCACGGCCCCCATCCCGCTCACCGACGTCGACGACGCGGTGGCCGAGGTCGAGCGGGTCGCCGCCGGTGGGTTCCGGGCCATCCTCCTGCCGGCCACTCCGCCCATGCCCTACTACTCACGTGACTTCGACCCGGTCTGGGCGGCGGCACAGGCCAACGGCGTGCACGTGTTCATCCACACGCAGACCGGCGGGGTCAAGGTCAACGACCCCGAAGCCGTCACCCTCAAAGTGGTCATGGAGAACGCGGCACAGGTCAACCAACCGGTGACCGAGAAGTCGGCGTCCAAGCGGATGGTCACCCAGGCCATCTACAGCACCATCGTCCCCCAGCAGGTCATCTGCCAGCTCATCGGCGGCGGCGTGCCCGAGCGCTACCCCGACCTCCACTTCGCCCTCATCGAGTTCAACGCCCACTGGCTCGGTTCGCTGGTGGGCAGCATGGACAAGTGCTGGGTCACCGGTATCGGCCAGGACCCCGACTGGTGGCTGGGTGTCTGGGACGACTCCCTCCCCGCCACCCAGCAGGCCAGCATGGCCCAGCTGTTCAAGCTCAACGAGAAGTGGCCGTACCCCTTGATGCCGAGCGAGTACGTCCGGCGCCAGTTCCACGTCTCGTTCCAGGACGACCCGGTGGCGGTGGCCTGCCGGAACATCACCGGGCTGTCGACGATCGTGTGGGGGAACGACTACCCGCACGCCGAAGGCACGTTCCGGGGCAGCCGGGAGCTCATGGAGAAGCTGTTCGCCGGTGTTCCGGCTGACGAGCGGGCGGCCATGGTGGGCGGCACCCTGGCCGGGCTCCTCGGTCTCGACGCCCGGGTGGCGGCCTCGTCCCGCGGCTAGGCCGACGGGAGGCGCGCCCTCGCATCGCATGGCGCGCGACCACACCGCGAAGGCCCATGATGCGATTCCACGGTCATTCGGCGAAGCAGCGGCAGCGAAAGACGGTCCGGTGGTGAACGAGCACAGTTTCGAAGGGCGGGTGGCGGTCGTCACCGGTGCCGGACGCGGCATCGGCCGGGCCTACGCCGTGCTGCTCGCCTCCCGAGGGGCCAGCGTGGTGGTCAACGACCTGGGCGGCTCGCTGGACGGGGTCGGTGAGGACGCGGGCGTGGCCTCCGGGGTGGCCACGGACATCGTCGGGACCGGGGGCGCGGCCATCGCCGATGCCAGCGACGTGTCCACCCCCGAAGGCGGCCGGTCGCTCGTCGAAGCTGCCGTCGAGCGCTTCGGCCGCCTCGACATCCTGGTCAACAACGCCGGCATCATCCGCTGGGCGGGCTTGCCCGAGGCGGACACCGAGAATCTCGCCAGCCACCTGGCCGTCCACGTGCTGGGATCGTTCAACACGGCCCGGGCCGCCTGGCGCCTACGCCACGGCCAAGGGTGGAGTGATCGGGCTCGCCCGCAGCCTGGCCACGGCCGGCGCCGCCCACGGGATCAAGGTCAATCTCATCGCGCCGGGTGCCGTCACCCGGATGGCCGGCCAGGCCGCCGAGACGGGTCCATCCGGGGGAGCGGCCTCCCCGTGGATGTCGCCCGACCTCGTGGCGCCCATGGTCGGCTTCCTGGCCCACGAGTCCTGCCCGGTCAGCGGCGAGATCTACGCCGCCGGCTTCGGGCGGTTCTCCCGGATCTTCATCGCCTCGACCGAGGGGTATGTCCACGCCACGCCGGAGCCGACCATCGAGGACGTGGCCCGGCACTGGGCCACCATCAACGACGAGACCGGGTACTACGTCCCCACCGACCTCATGGCCTGGTCGGCCGCCTTCATGTCCCATCTCCCCCCGAGTGGCGGCGATTCCGTTGCCCCCTAGCCGGCCGCCCGCCCGCCGATCGGTCGACTAGGAGCCGTCGTGGACCTCTCGCTCAACGAGTCGGAACAAGACCTGGTCGACCTGTGCCGCACCTTCGCCCAGCAGGAGATCGCCCGTCGGGCCCCGCAGGCCTGGGAGGAGGGCCGCTGTCCGACCGACCTGCTCCGCGAGATGGGCGGGCTCGGCCTGCTCGGGATGCTCGTACCCGAGGAATGGGGCGGGATCGGCATGTCCACGGTCGGCTTCGTGGCGGCCATGGAGCAGATCGGGATGGCCGACCAGTCCGTGGCCGCGGCCTGGCAGGCCCACGTGACCATCGGCTCCCTGCCGCTGTACCTGTTCGGCAATGACGCACAGCGCGAACGGTGGCTGCGACCGCTGGCCGAGGGTCGCGTCCTCGGCGCATTCGGGCTCACCGAGCCCGACGCCGGCTCCGACGCCCGTGGCATCCGCACCCGAGCCGAGCGGCACGACGGTGGCTGGCTGATCAACGGTCGGAAGACCTTCATCTCCAACGCGGGGACCGACATGTCGTTCGGGGTGACCCTCCTGGCCCGCATCCAGTCGGCTGATGACCAGAGACCGGGGTATGGAAGCTTCGTGGTCGAAAAGGACACGGCCGGCTTCACCATGGGACCGAAGATGCGGGGCATCGGATGGCGCGGCCTCGACACCCGCGAGCTCTACCTGGACGACGTCTGGGTCCCCGACGAGCAGCTCGTGGGCGATCCCAACATGGGGCTCAGCCAGTTCCTGCGCACGCTCGAGGTCGGACGCATCTCGGTGGCCGCCCTCTCCCTCAGTCTGACCCAGGCCGTGCTCGACCTGGCCACCACCTATGCCCAGCAACGGGTGCAGTTCGGTCGCTCCATCTCCACCTTCCAGGCGGTGCAATTCAAACTGGCCGACATCGCCACCGAGCTCGAGGCGGCCCGCTGGCTCACCTACCGGGCCGCCTACCTGCGGGACCAGGGCCAGCCCTTCCTGAAGGAGGCGGCGATGGCCAAGCTGAAGGCCAGTCGCGTGGCCACCTGGGCGGCATCGGAAGCGGTCCAGATCCACGGCGGGCTCGGCTACATGCTCGAGACGCCGGTGGCCCGCTTCTACTGTGACTCGAAGGTGCTCGAGATCGGCGAGGGCACCAACGAGATCCAGCACCTGGTCATCGCCCGCGCCCTGGGCTGTTAAGGCCCAGAGGTAGCCCCTACACGGCGGTCAGGCGCCGGACGGCGTCGGCGATGGTGTCGCGGTCGGGCAGCCAGGCCCGTTCGAGGTCGGGGGAGTACGGGGGTGGGGTGGCCGCGGCCCCGATCCGCTCGATGGGTGCATCGAGGTCCCAGAAACCCTCGCGGACGACGGTGGCGGCGATCTCGGCACCGATGCCGAACGGGACCACGGCCTCGTGGGCGATGAGCAATCGGCTCGTCTTGTGCACCGAGTCGAGGATGGGCACCATGTCGAGGGGTGCCACCGTCCTCAGGTCGATCACCTCGACGGAGAGGCCCTCGTCGGCCAGGCGCTCGGCGGCAGCCACCGCCTCGTGCACCATCCGTGAGACCGACACGACGGTCACGTCGGTTCCGTGGCGCACGACCGCCGACTTCCCGATGGGCAGGAGGTGGTCGGGGGACGCCTGCGGGCCCTTCATGCCGTACAGCAGCCGGTTCTCGATGAAGACCACGGGGTTCGGGTCCTGGATCGCCGCCCGCAGGAGCCCGTAGGTGTCGGCGGGCGTGGACGGCATGACGACGCTCAACCCGGGGATGTGGGCCAGCAGGACCTCGAGGCTCTGCGAGTGCTGGCTGCCCGACGAGCGGCCGGCACCGAACTGGGTCCGCACGGTCAGTGCCATCTCCGCGGCACCGCCGGTCATGAACGGGAGCTTGGCCGCCTGGTTGAGCAGCTGGTCGAAGCAGACGCCCAGGAAGTCGAGGTACATCATCTCGACCACCGGGTGCATCCCGGCCATGGCTGCGCCCACCCCCAGCCCGATGATGGCTGTCTCGGAGATGGGGGTGTCGCGCACCCGGCCCGCGAATTGATCGGCCAGGCCCCGCGTGAGCCCGAACACGTTGCCCCCGGCGCCGACATCGATGCCGGCCACGAAGACCCGGTCGTCGGTGGCCAGCTCGGCCTCCAGCGCGGCGTGGATGGCGTCCATGGTGCGGTACTGCGGTGCGTCGACCGGCGGCGGGGGAGGCTCCACGGGTGCCGGTCTCGCCCGCACGACGAAGTCGCCCAGTGTGGCCGCCAGCGGGTTGGACAGCCGACGGGCGGCTTCGACGGCCTCGTCCAGCGCATCGGCCACCGACGACTCGACCGCCTTGATCTCGTCGT
>JBEKOI010000156.1:0-12294 GCA_049521915.1 Acidimicrobiales bacterium
ATCCGGTTGATGGTCTCGGTGGCATTGATGGTGTGGAGCGTCGAGAACACCAGGTGGCCGGTCTCTGCCGCCGTCAGTGCCGCCGACACGGTCTCCGTGTCCCGCATCTCACCGACCAGGATGACGTCCGGGTCCTGCCTGAGCACCACCCTCATTGCCGAAGAGAACGAATCGGTGTCGAATCCGACCTCGCGCTGGTCGATCGCGGCCAGGTCGTCCGTGTGCAGATACTCGACGGGATCCTCGATGGTGACGACGTGGCAGGAGCGGGTGTGGTTGATGTGATTGACCATGGCCGCCAGGGTGGTCGTCTTGCCGGATCCGGTCGGGCCTGTGACCAGGACGAGACCCCGCATCTCCTCGGCCAAGCGGGTGACGACCTCCGGCAGTCCCAGCTCGCTGACGGTTGCCGCGCCGGACCGCACGCGGCGCATGGCCAGAGCCACCGAGGATCGCTGATAGTACGCGTTGACGCGGAACCGGCCCGTGCTGGGCAGGCTGTAGGCAAAGTCGACCTCGTGGAGCCGGTTGAATGTCTCGAGCACCGCCGGCTGCATGATGGACTCCGCCAGCTCCAGCGTTTCCTCCGCGGTGAACGACGGTTCGTCATCGAGGGTGCGCAGTGCTCCTGCCACCCTCAGCCTCGGAGGCGCGCCGGCCTTGATGTGGACGTCCGAGCCGTCGAGTTCGGCAAGCATCACGAGAATTCGATCGAGGTCCGCTTTGTCCACGGAACTCATTGTACGGGCATGCGCGTCCGTTTAGCGAGGATTTCTGAGCCGACGCACCGGTTGCCGAACGCCGGCGAACGCCGGCCAGGGACCGGCGACGAACGAAAAGGCGACCTGCGCTCAGGTGGAGGGCGACGTGCCGGCGCCGGCCGGCGTTCCACTCGCCGGCTTCTTCTCGGCCGGCTTCGACGGCGCGGCCGTCGACTGCTTCTGATCCTTGGCCGCCGCGTCGCCAGGCTTGGACGACTCCTTGCCTTCACCGCCCGAGCCCGAGCCCTCCGATGCGGCAGCCGCCGGAGTCGGTGTATCGCTGTCCTTCTTCTTCGGGCCACCGTTACGACTGTCGGTTTTGTAGAAGCCGCTCCCCTTGAAGACGATCCCCACGTTCCCGAAGACCTTCCGTACCGGCGATCCGCACGTGGGACATGACGTCAGCGCGTCGTCGTGAAAGGACTGCACGACGTCGAAGTTCTTGTTGCAGTGATCGCAGGAGTATTCGTAGGTGGGCAAGCCAACCGTCCTCTCGGTCCGAGGTGATTCCGTCTGGCAGTCTACTTGACAGAGTGCCAGTTCCATCCTCGAGCGGCAGTCTCCCGTACACTGTGGTCCGTGAACCACGGGAACGCCTCATGAGCGATCGGAGCCTCAGTCATCTGGACCCATTCGGCGGGACCCGAATGGTCGATGTTTCGCCCAAGGAAGCGACCCACCGCCGGGCCCTGGCCCGGTGCAAGGTGGCCATGAAGCCCGAAACGACGGCCAAAGTGGCCAACAACGCCATCACCAAGGGGGACGTGCTGGCCGCGGCGAGGGTGGCGGGGATCCAGGCGGCGAAGCGAACGGCCGAATTGGTCCCCATGTGCCATCCACTGCTGGTGGGGGCCGTCCACGTCGACTTCACCATCGGCGACGATTTTGTCGAGGTGGAGGCAAAAGTCGAGGCTGTGGACCGAACGGGGGTGGAGATGGAGGCCATGACCGCCTGCGCCGTCGCCGCCCTCACCGTCTACGACATGTGCAAGACCACCGACCGGACCATGAGCATCGGCCAGCTCATGCTGTGGGAGAAAACGGGTGGAAGCTCGGGCGTCTGGAAGCGGGAGCCCTAGCCGACGAACAGGCCCTCTTGTCCGGGTGCTGCCGGCGGGCGGACCTCGACCTGGCCCGTGGTGAGGGCCCCGACAAGGGCGGAAAAACCTGCTCAGCTACGAACGGCCGAGCGAAGATCCCGCAACGAGAGCTCGGAGGTCGCCTCTCCTCCGCACTGCGAGCAATGCTCGACGTGACGCCAGCTGCGAAGCAACCGGGTTCCTTCGGGGTTCAACAGCACCACAAACGATTCCGACAGCGGATCGATCTCGACTCCATAACAGGCCTGCCACTCCGTGGACGCGGGGCTCGAGGGGCTGGATCCCTTCACCACACGGCGGAATCGCGAATTCTCCATGTCGATGATCCATGTGCTGTGACACGACTCGATGATGATCTGATCCACGGGGTTCAGTATCCCATGAATTGATGAGATTCAAACGCACTTTTCGTTTCGGTTGAGTGACAGTTCCTGGCCCGGAGGATTTGCACATGACCGGTTCTGGGCAACTTTCCGTTGTCCCCTTCCCTCCGAAGACACAGATCCGGTGTCAATCCCTCAGTTCTGATCAAGAATCGTTGCCGGTACCCATACGTCCACCGTGGTCCCCGATCCGACCGCCGAATGGATGAGGAGACGGGATCCGATCAAGTTGGCGCGTTCGGTCATCCCCGAGAGGCCGAACGATTCGTACTTTGGGTGCGGGGAATCATCGCCACTGTCGAAACCGATGCCGTCGTCTTTGACCAGCAGCCGAAGGCCATGGGGTTCGAAGTTGAGGCCCACGGCCACCCGGTGGGCCGCGGCATGGCGCTCGATGTTCGAGATGGCCTCTTGGGCGATGCGGAAGAGCGTCAGTTCGACTGTCGGCGCCAGTCGCCGCTCGGATCCGGTGACCCCGAAGGAGATCTCGAATTGGTGCCGCTCTCCTGCATCGGCGAGGATCTGGCTGATCGAGGCGACCAGACCCAGATCGTCGAGAACCGACGGCCTCAGGCCCTTGGCAATGGACCGGAGTTCGGCCACCGTGTCCTCCACGATCGTTCGGAGGTCTGTCGCTTTGAGCGCGCCGTCCCGGGCCTGGCCGGTGCCGGATTCCATGCTGTCGATCTGTCGGCACAGGTGGATGAGGGTCTGCACGGGCCCGTCGTGCAGCTCTTGTGCGATGTGACGCCGTTCCTCCTCTTGGCCGGCCACGACCCGCGCCGCGTATGCCTTCATCAGGTCGCGGCGCCTCGTCTCGGCAGTGACGTCCTCGAAGACGATCTGCATTCGGGTCCCGCCCTGGGAACGCCCGAGCATGGTCGCCGTGGGCCGGTACAGGACCGGTTGTCCTTCGACCTCGAACATGACCGGCTGGAACCGGTCGTCTTCGGCGGTTCGTTCCTCGCTTCTGGTCGAGTCCTGTAGCTGCTCGGAGATGAGCCGGGTGAGCACGTGCCCGGAGGCAACCGGCCCGATCATGTCGACCAGTCGGATCGGTGCAGCCGTCGGATGCAGCCGGTTCGGCCCCGGCTCGTCACGGCGCGTCTGGACCGCGAAGGCACGCTGCGCCGAGGAATTGGTCTCGACCACGTTGCCGTCGCCGTCAACGATCAGAATCGGGGCCTGGTTCGAGTCGAACAGGTCCCGGTAGAGCGCCTCGGCGCTGAGATGGGCCTGTTGGGCGAACTCGGCGGATCGGCGTGCCTCTCGCTCGGCCGTCACGCGTTGACCGACGAGAACGGCAAGTGCGTCGAGCAACACGACCTGGGCAAACTCCGCCCAGGCGGCGATGGAGTCACCGTTGCCGACGGCCAGCACGAATCTCGGAATGGCCAGGATCGTCACCCATGCCGAGGTGAACAACGCGCCGCGCAACCCGTAGTTGAGTGCGGAGAAGACCACGGGCACCAGGAACAGCGCAATCGTGGAGTACTCGAGCGCCTGGGAGTTGATGTTCAAATGGAAGGCAACGGTGGCCGCCAGCCTGATCAGGTAGAGCGCCAAGATGACGAGCTGGAGGACCCAGAACCGTGAGTTCGTCCACGGCTTCTCAACGGGTGGAGCCCGGAAGGGCGACCTGCCGTTGCTGCCTGCGGCACCGTCGACGCCTGACGGCGGATCCGGCGCTGTCGAGCCGGACCTCGAGCCGGCGGCCGGAGAAAGTCGGTCCGGCGCGACGATCCCGTTACGCGTGCCCGATGAGCTCACTGGGTCGGTTCCGCACGTTCCGCCTGCTCTTTGCCGAAGAGGCTGTTGGCCAGTGCGTAGTGGACGAGTTCGGTGCGCGAGGTCGTGTCCAGCTTGTCGAACACATGGTTCAGGTGCCCTTCGACGGTGCGAGGGCTGATGCCGAGTTGCCGGGCGATGGCCTTGTTCGACATCCCGCGGGCGACGAGGCGCACGACCTCTTGCTCCCGTGCCGTCAGCTTCGGAGAGACATCCCGCGGATGCGGGTCGGACCGATCCCCACGACCGGTGGTCGGCCCGTAGGCGCCGATATCGACTCCGTCACAGGCGGCTCTGATGGCGCGCACCAGCTCGTCGCTGGGCATCGTCTTGAGAAGGTAACCGGCGACACCGGCAGCCAGCGATGCTCGGACATAGTTTTCGTCGTCGTAGGCGCTGAGGATCAGGACGGTCGTGCCCGGGAAGTCCTCCGCCACCTGCCGGGCGAGCTCTATTCCGTTGGTATCCGGAAGCCGGATATCCACCAGCACGAGGTCCGGCTCCGTGTCCGCGATGACCCGGAGCGCCGTCTCGGCGTCGCCCGCCTCGCCCACGACGGAGAACCCGGTGGCGTCATTGAGGATCCGGCGGGTGCCCGTTCGCAGGAGCTCGTGATCATCCACCACCACGACGCGCCGGGCCACGAGCAGTTCGTCCCGCCGGCCAGATCCGGCCGAGTCCGGCCAGGGGTCAGGGCCGATGGGTTCGGTACCGCTCATGCATCCATCGTAGGTTCATCACCTCCACGCGACGAGGGACGCCGCCAGTCCTGCGGCGATGGCGGACACCAGCGGGGCGGCGACGATGGGATGAACCTTGCGGGCCGGCTGCTGTCCAGCGCCGGGTGACGATGTGACGCCGGCCAGCCTCCAGGCGCCCACCATGCAGAAGAAATAGACCACGATCCATGCCGCCACTCCAATGGCGGTCGGGCCGAGACCCAACCCGCCGACCCAACAGCCGGCGATCAACAGGGCAGATCTCCCATGGCCTCGGGGGTCGCGGCACTCAGGGTCCGCCCGACGCAACGCTCCGAGGAGAAGCGATGCAATCACGGTCCCCACCAGCGCCCCGATCACGATGTGCCAGTGGTGGTGCCAACCGCCTCCGGCCACGATGATCACCAATGCGGCCCCGGTACCGATGGCCGCGATGGAGAGTGGCGCACGGTGTCCGTCGAACTCGATCAGGCCGACGGCGATCATGGCCGCGGCCAGGCAGCAGTAGGCGGCCGACACCAGGGTCCCGTGCCACGCCCAGGTGACCAGCCCGAACGCAATTCCGGTGGCGAGCTCGACCAGTGGATAGCGAGGTGAAATCGGAAGGTGGCAGGTCCGGCAACGGCCCCGGAGCGCGATCCACGATCCGACGGGAATGTTCTCCCACCAGGCCAATTGCCGCTTGCACGCCGGACAGAACGATCGGGGGGAGGAAACCGAGAGCTCAAGTGGGGAGCGGTAGACGACGACGTTGAGGAACGAGCCAACGAACGTTCCGAAGATGCCGGCGATCAAGATCGTGGCTAGCGGGAGCGAAACGTCGTCAGAACCCATACCTTGTATTCAACAGCGTTGGAATGCCTGCCTGGTGCAGGCGGCGCCACCCTTCTGGCGGAACGGGGCACGTCACGGGAGCCGGTCAGAAGGCCCAATGACGGGTGTGGGGGTGCTCTGAGCAGCCCTTTCGCCCGGAGATCAGGCATTTGGATTCGGGTTCAATCTCCGGCGGCAGTCTGCCGATGATGGAGATATGACCGACGTCGACACCATCCGCTGGATGGCCAGCGAGCACGACCTCGAGTTCGTCGACCTCGACACCTACGGGGTGGACCCCGCCGCGGGCGAGATCCTTTCCGCGTCACTGTCGCGCCGCCATCACGTCGTCGCCATCAAGCGCAAATTCGGGACGCCGGTCATCGCCACCGCTGATCCGGACGACCTCTCCGCCCACGACATGGTCCGAGCGGCAATCGGGCGGGAGTACATCTCCGTGGTCGCCTCGCGGGACCAGATCAGCGACTACCTCGACCGCTTGTTCGGTGCCGAGGTAGGGGACGAGCAGGACGTTCCCGTCGAAACTGCCGAGGCGGGACGACCAGAGAACTCCCGGGAATCGCCGGTCGTCGAAGCCGGCACCGAGGACGTGGGCGTGCCCTCCGGGGCGCCCGATACAGAGGCGCCTGATACAGAGGCGCCCGATACTGAGGCGCCCGACACCGGGGCGTCCGATGCCGGGGCACCGTTGCTCGGGGGCACCGGGGGCGGCGCGGACGAGCGCGCGGCACCTCGTGGGGAACCCAAGTCGAAACGACGAAGGGCCAACGCGGTGGATCGGGCGTTCGAGAGTGCCGATTGGCTGGACCTGGCCGTCGAGCCCCCAGTCTCGGCGCCGGACGATGTGCCGGCGACCGGCGAATCCGAAGGCAGCCGGCCGCCCGATCGACCCGAGGGCAACCTCCTCGGCGTCGAATCCCAGGCCGAATCACCGATCGCTGAGCCGGTCGAACAGGAAGTGGCGTCTATCGAGGAGATCGGCACCGGTCCGACAGTCGGCGACGGCGGGGCCGAGGTGCTCGATTCCGCCAATCTCCGTCCTGGCCTCGGGGCGAACTCGGCTCTTACCGACATGCTGGCGTCGGGCGGTGCTCTCGGGACCAATGCCGATGATCTGGCCGAACTGGCCAAGTCGGTCCACGACGAGGAGGTCCCGCCAGACGGCGACTCGACCGCGCTGGCCGCCGATCTCGTCGCCGAAGCCGTGGCCACATTTCAGGAGCAACAGGCCGAAGAGGATTTCGGTCAGGTCGGTCTGGACGTCCCCACCGGGACATCCATGTTTCCGCCGCTGGCCAAGTCCCTCGTCGACGGCGAGAGGGTCTCTCTGGAGGACATGGAAGCGGTGCTCGAGGAACACGATCGCACCGGACAGAGCATCGCCCGTATCCTCACCGCTCAGAAGCTGGTCACCGAGGCCGATCTCATGTGGGGCATGGCCCAGGAGTTGGGCCTCAAGTTCGTGGACCTGGATACCATCGGGGTCGACTTCGCCGAGGCGGGAACCATCCCCGAGGCCACGGCCCGGTATCACAATGTGATGGTCATCGGCAATGAGGACGGTGTCCCCGTGGTGGCCGCGTCGAATCCCACCGACGTGTTCGCCATGGACGACCTTCGAACGATCATGGGGCGCAACTTCATCCTGGTGGTCGCCACCCGGACCCAGATCAGTGCCTACATCGGGCGTGTGTTCAACAGCGGCGGGGACGCGGCCGATATGGCCATGGAGGCATCGCTCGGGTTCGACGGATCGGCGCCCGGCAAAGGCGTTGACGACATCCAGGCCGTCACCGAGGAAGCGCCCATCGTCCGCTATGTGAACCTGCTCATCCTGCAGGCGCTCAACGAGCGCGCTTCGGACATCCACGTGGAGCCCACGGCCACCGATCTCCGCATCCGCTATCGGATCGATGGCGTGCTCCACGATGTGTCGACGGCACCTCGGGCGATCACGGCCGCGGTGACCACCCGTCTCAAGGTCATGGCCGACATGAACGTCGCCGAGCACCGCATTCCCCAGGACGGCCGGATCTCGCTGAATGTCGGAAGCAAGGGCATCGATCTCCGAATGGCCACCCTCCCCACCATCCACGGCGAGAAGGTCGTCATGCGGGTGCTCGACAAGTCCAGCGTGGTGCTGGGCTTTGCCGACCTGGGCTTCGATGAAGACCTGCTGCAGTCATACGCGCGCATCTACACCAAGCCCTACGGCACCATCCTGGTGACCGGTCCGACCGGATCCGGAAAGTCAACGACGCTCTATACGACACTGACCGCACTGAACTCGCCGGAGAAGAACATCATCACCGTCGAGGACCCGGTCGAGTTGCAGCTCAAAGGCGTCAACCAGGTGCAGTTGAATGTCAAAGCCGGTCTGACCTTTGCCTCAGCTCTCAAGTCGATACTCCGATCCGACCCTGACATCGTGCTGGTGGGCGAGATCCGGGACAAGGAGACCGCGGTCATCTCCATCGAGGCCGCACTCACCGGCCACATGGTGTTGTCGACGTTGCACACCAACAGTGCCGCCTCGACGCCGATGCGACTGATCGAGATGGGCCTCGAGCCTTTTCTGGTCACGTCTTCGCTGTCCGGCGTCCTGGCCCAAAGGCTGGCTCGGCGCTTGTGCATGCACTGCAAGCAGGCGTACGAACCCTCCGAATCCGACATCGTCGCCGCCGGCTGGTCGGTCAGCGAGGTGGAGGCGATGGGGGGGATGCCGGAGGTGTTCCGTGCCGTCGGGTGCTCCGCCTGTGCCAATACCGGCTACCGGGGCCGGAAGGCCCTGGCCGAACTACTGCCCATGACTGAGGAGATCGAACGCATGATCATTGAAGGAGGATCAGTGGAAGACATCCACAAAATCGCCGTGGCGCAGGGCATGGTGACCCTACGACAGAGCGGGATGCGCAAGGCCATCGAGGGTGAGACCACCCTCGAGGAAGTGCTCCGGGTGGTCGCATGAGCCCGCTCACGGTGCAGACACGAGTTGAATGGTCGAACCGGCTGGCTCGGGCATTGATCGAGGGCGGCTACGAGACCGAGTCCAATCTGGCGCCATTGGTCGAGGAAGCCCGGATCACCGACCAGCCGCTGGCGACGCTCCTCATCTCCAGACAGCTGGCCATCCCCGGTGTCGTGGTCGGAGCACTGGCACATCTGGCTCAGATGCCGGCCATCGACCTGTCGGCGATGTCACCGAGTCCCGAGGCTTCCGTGGTCATGCCTGACGATGTGGCCCGTGAATACGGGGCCATGCCCCTACGCCTGGACGGCAACGTGTTGGCCGTCGCCTTCGGGGAGCCGCCGTCCCCCGACGATGTCGAGTCGCTCTCAGCCCGGGTCGGCCATCGGGTCAATGCCGTGTTGGCTGATCCCGTCGTCATCGCCCAGTCGCTGTACGGGTCGGTCGAGCGGACTGCAGGCCAAGCGTCCGTCTCCGACCTGGGACCGGCCCCGCGGTCACCACTGGTCGACCCCGACCCCGACCCCGAGGCGGATGGGGTCGTCGCGGCCCCTGACGTTGCCCAGCTGCTCGACCGGGGCATCCCGGCGTCGGTGACCGACGGGAGCATGCCTCTTCATATCGATGACCTGCTCCGTTACGCGGTCTCGGTAGGTGCGTCCGACCTTCACCTGACGGCGCAGATGCCCGGTTCGATCCGCCTGAACGGAGCCATCCGGTCCATCGAGGGGTGCCCACCGCTCGACAACGAGACGATCCGTTATCGATGCAACGGGGGACCGTCGCCGCTGCTCTCCGTCCGATCCCTCACGAGATGCCGGAATTCGAGACCTTGGGTATGCCCGAGGTCATCAAGTCGTTCACCGACCTGCGGCGCGGCCTGGTGCTGGTCACCGGCCCGACCGGCTCGGGCAAGTCGACCACACTGGCCTCGCTGGTGGACATCATCAACCGCACGAAGCCGCTTCACATCGTGACCGTCGAGGACCCGATCGAGTTCCTCCACGATCACAAGCGTTCGATCATCACCCAGCGGGAGGTGGGCGAGGACACGAACTCATTCTCCGAGGCACTCCGGCGTGTCCTCCGTCAGGATCCCGACGTGATCCTGGTCGGGGAGCTCAGGGACCTCGAGACCATCTCGATGGCGCTGACCGCGGCGGAGACGGGGCACCTTGTCTTTGGCACCCTCCATACGCAGGATTGTCCCCAGACCATCGACCGGGTGATCGACGTGTTCCCCACCAACCAACAGGAGCAGATCCGGGTGATGTTGGCCTCGACTCTGCAAGGTGTGGTCACCCAACAGCTGATCGTCAACGCTGACGGGACGGGAAGAGTCCCGTGCTCGGAGGTGCTGGTGTGCACCTCGGCCATACGCAATCTGATCCGCCAGTCCAAGACCCACCAGATCTACTCCATCATGCAGGTGGGGGGCTCCTTCGGGATGCAGACCATGGATCAGGGGCTGGCCCAACTGGTCAAGTCGGGCGTGATCTCAGAGGGGATTGCCTATGACCGGGCGTCGAACGAAGAAGATCTTCGCAACCACCTCAACAGCTAATGCGTACACATAGCCATCTGGATCGACAAAGCGGGGAATCGTGGCACTGACATTTGACTACAAGGTCCGAGACCGGTCTGGGAAGATGGTCGAAGGACAGCTCGACGGCGACAACATGGCGCTCGTGGTGCGTCGCCTGCGCGAAATGGGCTACATGCCGATTTCGGTCACGCCCAAGTCGGCGGTCAACCTCAAGACAGAGATCAAGATCCCCGGATTTTCGGATCGGGTGAAGCTGCGGGAAGTCTCCGTTGTCACCCGGCAGCTGTCGACCATGGTCGACTCCGGGCTGTCGGTGGTGCGGTCCCTCGGCATTCTGGCCGGCCAGACCGAAAATCCGACACTGGCTCGGATCCTGAACGAAGTCCGACTCGATCTCGAGCACGGATCGTCGCTGTCGGCGGCCTGTGCCAAGCACCCGAAGGTGTTCTCCAACCTGTTCTGCACACTGGTCCAGGCTGGTGAAGCGGGCGGTAACCTCGACGACGTCCTGAAGAGCCTGGCCGACACCATCGAAAAACAGGCGCAGCTGAATCGGACCATCCGATCGGCCATGACCTACCCGGCGGTGATATTGAGCGTCATGGTGGTCATCTTCACCGCCATGATCGTCTTCATCGTGCCGGTCTTCTCGAAGCTGTTCTCCTCGTTGGGCGGGAAGCTTCCTCTTCCCACCAGGATCGTCATCAAGATTTCGAAGATCATCACCAGTCCCTGGATCCTTCTCATCATCGCCTTGGTCATCGTCGGCATCATCGGCCTCAAGAAATGGATCGCCACCGAAGAGGGCCGGCGCAAGTGGGATCGACTGATCCTGAGGCCACCGGTGTTCGGATCGCTGTTCCACAAGGTCGCCCTGGCCCGGATGACAGGAACGCTGGCATCACTGATCGGGTCGGGTGTCCCAATTCTCGAATCACTGGACATTGCCGCCGACACCTCGGGCAACCGCACGGTGGGGGACGTTCTCCTCGAAGCGAAGAAGGGCGTTCGTGAGGGCCGCCCCCTAGCCGATCCCCTACGGGAGCACGAAGCCGTCATCCCCCCTCTGGTTGTGCAGATGATCGAGGTCGGTGAACAGACCGGTGCGTTGGACGAGATGCTCAAGAAGGTCGGTGAGTTCTATGACCAGGAGGTAGAAGCGACGGTCAGCAACCTGACTTCTCTGCTGGAGCCGATGCTGACCGTGGGCATGGGCGTGATGGTCGGTGCCATGGTGATTTCGCTCTACCTGCCCATGTTCGACTACATCAAGCTGGTCCCGAACGGGGGTTGACGCCTGGCCCGATGGCGTCAACCTTTCAGCAGATAGAACGAAAACGTCTGGCCAGAGGCGGAACACATGGCGTGCACCGATGATCGCTGTGTTGATCCTGCCCACAGTGATCTGCCCCTTGATCAGTGGCTCCTGTTCGAATGCCGTCGCGCTCTGTCGGATCTGGATCAATGACCTTCGTTCATTTGTCATCGACTGGAAAGGGATTGTCCCATCAGTTGGTCCTAAAGATTGGTCTGAAATTGGACGATAGAAGCTCCGAATGTCCTTCTGGCATTCACACATTGATGCATCAATGACCTTGAGGAGGCAACAAATGTATTCATCGGTAATCGAGCGCCTGAGTGCCAGGCGAGATGGGGCAGGGGAGTCCGGTGCAGATGCCGGTTTCACCCTCATCGAGCTCATGGTGGTCCTGTTGATCCTGGCCATTCTGCTCGCCATCGCCATCCCGACGTTTCTCGGTGTGACGGGCGGGGCCAATGACCGGGCCGCACAGTCCAATCTCAACACGGCGCTGACCACGGCCAAGACGCAGGAGACCCAGAACAACCAGACCTACTCCGCTGAAACGGCTGCCAACCTGAAGACGGCCGAGCCCAGTCTCAACTGGATTGCTGGCGCGACCACGGCCCAGGGTGACGTGTCGGTGTGGGTGGACACGACCAATGGGAATAGCGTTGTTTTGGCATCGTATTCGAAGTCCGGCTCCTGCTGGTACGCGGCCGACAACATCGGCACCGTCACGGTCACCACGGGTCCGTTCACTGCGACCGGTAGTGACACGCCTCCGTCCACTGCGCCGGGCACGTACTACGGCAAAGCGACGGCCGCCAACGCTTCGGCTTGCAATGCGACTGCGGCTCTCACGGGCGTAACCTGGGCCTCCAGCTTCGGCAAC
>JBEKOI010000157.1:0-9284 GCA_049521915.1 Acidimicrobiales bacterium
CGCTCTACGCTCAGCCCGGCGGGGGCGACGATCTCGACGCGGCCTGGGCCGCCATGCGCCCCTTCGCCGGGGCCCTGCGCACCTGGATCCGGGACGGTGGCCACTACGTCGGCTTCTGCATGGGAGGATTCCTGGCCGGTTCCGATCCCGGATTCTCCATCCTGCCCGGGGACAGCGGTGAGTACATCACCGCTCCCGGTGCGACCGTCCACACAGATGACGATGCCATCGTCGCCGTGCGCTGGAGGGGCTCCGAGCGATCCATCTACTTTCAGGGCGGGCCCTACTTCTCGGTTCCCGAGGGCGACAGAGCCACGATCCTCGGCACCTACTCCAACGGGCTGGTTGCGGCCATGGTGGCCCCATTCGGATCGGGGAGCGTCGGCGTCACCGGTCCGCACCCCGAGGCTCCCGCCTCCTGGTATCGGGACGCCGGCCTGGTGGTCCCCGATCCCCTACCGTTCGACCTTGGTCGCAACCTCGTCGAGACGACCATGGCTAGCCGGCGATGAGTAACCGATACCCGTAGTCCATTCGGTCGGCCGCCAGCAGCTCACCATGGCGCTCTGACCAAGCACCCGAAGCGAGGTCGTCCCGGAGGCGGTCGATTGCCCGATTGACCGTCTCCTCCGGAAGGAGGGCGAGGGTCGAGCTCCCTGCTCTCACGCCGGCATCCAGGTAGGCCTCCGGGCGTCGCCAGAAGGCGGGCTGGTAGCCATCGGCGAAGTCGAACGGGATCTCGAACGCCTGCACGGTATGGGCATCGAGAAGCTCGACCATCTCTTCGATCGATCGGAAACGAGATCGTTCCAGGGCGCGGATCTCCGGGAGGTACTCGGACACCAACCACAGCTCCTGGTCGTGGTCGGGATCCCAGGTGAAGACGACCTGGCGGCGGGCGACACGACGCATCTCCAGGATGGCCCTCGTCAGATCCGACCAATGATGGACCGTCATGACGGCCATGGCGGCATCGAAACTGTCGTCGGCGAACGGCAGCGACTCGGCGACGGCGCGGACCCGTCGGCGCCCGGGGTGCTGGCGAAGCATCACCAGCGAGGGGTCGATGGCGACAACAGAGGGGCCGACGGGCTCGTAGGAACCCGTGCCGGCGCCGATGTTGGCCACCCGGCGGGCATCACCGAGGGCTTCAGCGATCAGAACGGCGAGGCGCGGATCCGTTCTTCGCACCGCGCCATAGCCGATGCCGATGCGGTCGTACGTCGGTTCCATCGCTCATTCCTCCCGCTCGGTTGTCTCTCGGTTCTCTCTCTCGCTCCGCCCGCTCCGTTCGCCGCCCCCGCCCGATGTCCCCCGCGCTATCGTGCTCTGGTTCTGCTGGATCGACAGATGAAGGCTATGGGGCCCAGATGACCCGATTCATCGAAAGCACGATTACGTTCCCCTACAAGAGGTCTCTCGGGCCGGTGGTGGGCGCCTTCATGACCGCACTGACCGAAAAGCGGATCATCGGGATCCGTAGCCCCGATTCGGTCCTCGTACCTCCCATGGAATGGGACCCTGCCACCGGCGCGGAGCTGGCCCACGATTTCGTCGAGGTGGGGCCGGCGGGCACAGTGGAGTCCTGGACCTGGGTGGCTTCGCCGTCGGAACAACATCCGCTCGACCGTCCCTTCGCATTCGCCTTCATCCGGCTCGACGGTGCCACCACCCCCCTGCTCCACGCCGTGGACACCGGGGTGCCGGGGGGCATGACCGGAGGGATGCGGGTGGCGCCCCGCTGGAGGGGCACACGGGAGGGCCGCATCGACGACATCATCTGCTTCGTGCCCGGAGAGACCTCGGAGACCGAGGGGGAGGACACGGGCGGAGCGGCCGAACCGGTGACCCGGATGGACTACCTGGCCTCGATCACCTATCGGAACCCGGTCCCCGAGGCCGCCGACCGCGCCGCCGAGGCGTCCCGGGACCGGCGACTGCTCGGCCTGCGGTGTCCGATCTGCCAGCGGGTCTACGCGGGCGGGCGGGGCTACTGCCCCGTCGACGCCATCGAGCTCGGACCGGACTGCGAGGTGGACCTTCCGCACACGGGGACGATCACCAACTTCGCCATTGTCACTCCCGTTCCGTACCCGGGCCAGACCGAGACGGAGCCGTTCGTCCGGGCCTTCGTCCTGCTGGACGGGACGGATGTGATCGTCCCCTACTCGCCCGTGATCGAGCTACCGGCCGACCAGGTGCACGTCGGCCAGCGGGTCGATGCGGTCTGGGCTTCGCCCGCCGAGGAGCTCGACGTCGGTGGGGGCATGGGAGGGAGTTGGGGGTCCCTCCTCGGCTGGATACCCAACGGTGAGCCGGATCTCGACGATCCCGACCTCGTGAACCGGATCTTCTGATCATGACCGCCGCTCCCCCGGACGCCCACGACAGCGACATCGCCGTCATCGGCTGGGCCCAGACGGTCATGGCCCGCCGCACGGACAAGTCCGAGACCCAGCTGTTGATCGATGCCATCTCCGATGCCCTGTCGCCACTCGGGCTGACCCGGGCCGACATCGACTTCACCTGCCTCGGGAGCTGCGACTACATCACGGGTCAGGCCTTCTCGTTCGTCTCGAACCTGGACGCCATCGGCGCCTGGCCACCCAAGCGGGACTCCCATGTGGAGATGGACGGGGCCTGGGCGCTCTACGAGGCGTGGCTGCGACTGCAGGAGGGCGATATCGAGATCGCCGTCGTCACCGGCTCCGGGCGGTCCTCGACGGGTGACCCCGCGTTGATCTATCCGATGGAGATGGACCCGTACTTTCTGGCCCCACTCGGCGCCGATCCGCTGACATTCGCCGCCCTGCAGGCGCGAGCGGTGATCGCGGCGGGGATTGCCGACGAGCGCTCGATGGCCGAGGTGGCCGTGCGCTCCCGGGGAAAAGGGGACATCGAGGCACTGCTGTCCGAGGAATTCGTCCGTGAGCCGCTCCGCCGACACGACGTGCCACCGATCACCGACGGTGCCGCGGCGATGGTACTGGCCACGGGCCACCGGGCCCGTCAGCTGGTGGAGCGGCCTGCGTACATCGCCGGGTTCGACCATCGGACGGAGTGCCACAATCCCTCGTTCCGGGCACTCGACGACTCGCCCTCCACCCGCATCGCAGCCGGTGCCGCGGGTCTCGGGGACGCGCCGGTCGAGGTGGCGGAGCTCCAGGCCGCGTTCACCCACGAGGAGCTGTTGTTGCGCAAGGTGCTCGGACTGGGGGACGACGTCGTCGTCAACCCCTCGGGCGGAGCGCTGCGCTCCAATCCGATCATGGCCACCGGCCTGTGCCGGGTGGGATACGCCGCCGACTACATCTTCGGGGGCGGTCGCCGGGCCCTGGCCCATTCGACCTCCGGACCGTGCCTGCAACAGAACCTCGTGTGCATCCTGGAGGGTCGATCATGAGCACGCCCCCCTGTGCGGTCGTCGGAGTGGGCCAGACCCACCACAAGTCCCGACGCCTCGACGTGTCCTTCGGCGGCCTCGTGCGCGAGGCGGTGTTCCGTGCCCTCGATGACGCGCACATGACCCTGGCCGACATCGACGCGGTGGTCCTGGGCAAAGCTCCCGATCTCTTCGAGGGCGTCATGAAGCCCGAGCTCTACCTATCCGACGCCCTCGGCGCCGTGGGCAAGCCGATGTTCCGGGTCCACACCGCAGGCTCGGTGGGGGGAACGACCGCCATCGTGGCTGCCTCGCACGTCCAGGTCGGGAAGCACCGGACCGTGCTGGCGGTGGCGTTCGAGAAGCAGTCCGAGGGCAATGCCCAGTTCGCCCTGGGCAGCGGCAAGGGCGCATCGCTCGGCGCGGGAGGTGCCTTTGCACCCTTCATCCGGGCCTACATCCAGCGCAGCGGTGCTCCCGAGCACATCGGGTGGAAGGTGGCGGTCAAGGACCGGCTCAACGCCTTGAAGAACCCGTACGCCCACCTCAAGATCGAGGACATCTCCATCGAGAAGGTCAAGGCCTCGCCGATGATGTGGGAGCCGATCAGGTTCCTCGAGTCGTGCCCCTCGTCCGACGGTGCCTGCGCGGTGGTGATCACCGACGAGGAGGGCGGCCGGGCGGCCGCCGAAGACGGGCGGCCACCGGCGTGGATCCTCGGATCCTCGTCCCGCTCCGAGCCCCCGGCCTTCCCCGGCCGTGATCCGGTCCGGCCCGCAGCCGCCCTCCAATGTGCAGCCGACGTCTATGCCGATGCCGGCATCACCGATCCGCGCCGCCAGATCGACATGGCCGAGCTGTACGTGCCCTTCTCCTGGCTGGAGCCCATCTGGCTCGAGGCCTTCGGCCTGGCCGAGGAGGGCGAGGGGTGGAAGCTGGTCGACGACGGCACCACCGAGCTCGGAGGCTCCTTGCCCATCAATGCCTCCGGCGGCGTCCTCTCCAGCAACCCGATCGGTGCCTCCGGTCTCCTGCGGTTCGCCGAAGCGGCCAACCAGGTGCGGGGCGCGGCCGGGGAGCACCAGGTGGAGGGGGCGAAGGTGGCCATCGGCATGGCCTACGGGGCCAACAACCAGTACTTCAGCACCTGGGCCGTCGGGAGCTCACTGCACCCGTTCGACTAGTGGGCGGGGATGTCGGGCCGACGGCTTCGACGGCGCGCGGGCCGGCTCTGTCGGCGGGCCCAAGGGCTCAAACGGCAGGCGTGAGGGCGATCAGGAGACGGCTCGGCGGAACACCCTGGTTGCCCACATGAGGACCAGGGCGCAGAGCGGCACCAGGACGGCAAATGCCTGCCAGACGGCGGCGTCCCCGAGATGCCCCACAGCGAGGGCACGCGACGCGACTACCAGGTAGTAGAGCGGATTGAAATGGGCGAGGATCCGCAGCCACAACGGGCCCAGCGAGATGGGAAGCAGCACCCCGGCGAGCAGCAGCAGGGGCAGGTTGATCCCGTTGATGATGGCGGCGAAGCTGCTGATGTCCTTGGTGATGAGGGCCGTGGCCGTAGAGAACGCGGCCATCAGGGTGGCGAGGACCCACAGCAGCACGGTCAGCACCAGCAGTCCGACCCAGTGCACGGTGAACCCGAAGCCCACCCCCACGGCCACGACGACCACGTCGAAGATGGTCATCATCATCAACCCGGACAGGATGGGCCCGATCAGGATGGCGAAGCGACTGGCCGGGGTGACCCGCAGCCGCTCGATGAGGCCGGACTGCAACTCGAAGATGGTGCCGAACCCCGTGCTGCTGCCGCTGGCGAAGGCCAGCAGGGCCAGGATCCCGGGCAGGAAGAGCTCGAGGACGTCGCCGGTGGGGAATCCCTTGACGCCGGGGAGATCCCGCAGCAGAGGGGTGAACAGGACCAGGTACAAGACGGGCGTCGAGAACCCGACGAACAGCCACACCGGGTTGCGCAGCATCTGCACCGTGTAGCGGTGGAACAGGAGCCCGGTGTCACGAACGGTCTTCATGCTGTCCTCTTGTCTTCGGTCGGACCTGCGTCGCGGAGCGATCGACCGGTCTGGCGGAGAAAGACGTCGTCGAGCGTCGGCTCCGAGACGCTCATCGACTTGATCCCGATGTGCTCGGAGTCGAGCAGCCTGAGTATCCGGGGAAGGGCGGTGCTGGAATCCTCGACATAGAGGCGGACCTGGCCACCGTCGGCGCCGATCTCGCGTACGAACTCCTGGGCGGCCAGAAGGGCCGAGGCCCGAGCCGTTCCACCGTCATCGTCACGCAGGCTGAGCACCACCGACTCACCGGCAACCTGGCGTTTGAGATCCCGCGGTGTCCCCTCGATGACGATCTCGCCGTGGTCCATGATGACCAGGCGGTCACAGAGTGCGTCGGCCTCCTCGAGGTAGTGGGTGGTGAGGAAGACTGTGACTCCTTGGTCCCGCAGGGCACGGACGTGGTCCCACAGGTTCGCCCTGTTCTGCGGATCGAGCCCCGTGCTGGGCTCGTCCAGGAACAGCACCTCTGGTTCATGGACGATGCCCAGGGCGATGTCCAGCCGCCGGCGCTGGCCCCCCGAGTAGGTCTTCACCCGCCGATCGGCGAACTCGGACAGGTCGAGGACGTCCATCACCATCTCGGTCCGCCTGGTCACCGACGCGAGGTCACCCCCGTACAGCCGACCCTGGAGGATGAGGTTCTCGCGACCGGTGGCCAGGTCGTCGGCACCGCCCAGTTGGCTCACGTACCCGACCCGGGCCCGAACCTCTTTCGGCTCTCGGGCCACGTCGTAGCCGGCCACGGTGGCCGTCCCGGCGTCGATGGGGAGGAGCGTCGTCACCATGCGCAGGGTGGTCGTCTTGCCCGCTCCGTTGGGGCCGAGAAATCCGAAGATCTCGCCCCGGGCCACGTCGATGCTCACCCCGCGGACGGCGTCGACGTTCCCGCGTGGGGAGCGGAACGACTTCGCCAGCTTGTCCGTCGAGATGATGCTGTCCGAGCTCGCGGCTGAGCCCAGGCCGACGCTCACCGGTCGACCACCGCTTCTTCTCCGCGCCCGATCTCCGCGCTTCCGATACCGCCGCTCCCGTCGCCGATCTGGGGTGGATCCCACCCCGGTCCGGGATCGCCGTCGGAAGCGTGCACCGCGTTCCACCAGTCGATGCCTTCGAGCGTGCCGTTGGCGATCTCCTGGGCCAGCCGGCGGACGTAGGCCAGTTCCGCCTCCAACAAGACGTCCCGGAACTCGGCTTCCACCCAGAACAACCGCGGGAGGCCGTGCTTCTCCGCCAGTTCACGCGTGGCATACGCCTGGGCGAGCTCGAGCTCGAGACGTTGGGCCCGCTCCCGCAACAGCTCGGCCACGTCGTCGGGAGGAAGGGCGGGCAGAAACGAGAGCGCGGCCTCGAAGCTCGGATAGTCCTTGACCGGGGTGGAGATCAGGTCGGTGAGCCAGTCATGCGCCTCGATGAGGCCCGCGTCCGTGAGGCTGTAGACGGTGCGCTCGGGCAGGCGACCGGCCCGCTTCGTCTCCTGGGGGGTGATGAGGCCGCGTCGCTCCAACGAGGCGACGACCGCATAGAGCGATCCGTAATTGAGCCGGACGCTGTCGTGCTTCTGGCGCTGGCGCAATGTGGTCGCCACTTCGTAGGGATGCATGGGGCGCTCGGAGAGGCAGATGAGGACGGCCAGGGCCAGCGGATTGTTGCGATTGCGGGAGGTCATCCGGCTCCTTCGGTCAAGGTACTTTAATCAGAGTACCCGAGAAGGAGTCAAGTGTCCATCCACCCCGGACGCCGGCCCGCATGAGCCATCTACCGGCGAGCCGTCAGCAGCTCCGCCCTGAACGCCTCGGTCGGAGCCGAGAGCGGCATCTCCCGTCGAGTGGCCAGGGCGAGCGTCCGGGCTATCGACAATCCCTCAACCTCGAGCACCCGGAGCCCGGGTTCGGTGGCCACACTGACCCGGCTGACGAAGGCGAGGTTTCCGGTCACCGACACCATGCGGAGGATGGTGGGGATCGAGCGCAGCTCCATGACCACGTCGATGTGCACGGCTGCATCGCGGAGTGCGGTATCGACGTGCTGGCGTATCGCCGTCCCCGGCTCGAAGGCCACGAACGGGAGACCGTCGAGATCCGCCGCCTCGAGTTCACGCCCGTCGGCCAGAGGATGGTCCGATCTGGCCACGAGGACGATCTCGTCGGAGACGAGAACCTCCGTCTCCAGGTCCCGGGCCGCCAGTGGCAGCGTGAGGATCCCGAGCTCGAGTTCACCGGCGACCACCGAGGCCGCGATCTCGCTGCTCCCGGCCTCTTTGACGTAGAACCTGATACCGGGATAGCGGGACTGGAACGAGGCGATGGCTGCGGGGAGCATGAACGAGGTCACCGTGGCCCCACCGCCGATGCGCACGATGCCACGCTCGAGATTCTGCTGCTCGACGATGCTCCGGCGGACCGAGTCGTACCGGGCCACGATCGAACGGCCCGCCTCGAGCGCCTGACGGCCGAGATCGGTGAGCTCGACACCGTGCCGTCCGCGCACCAGGAGCTGGGCACCGAGGTCGGTCTCGAGCTGCTGCAGGCGGCGGGAGAGGGCGGACTGGCTCACATGGACCTGCTCGGCCGCGTCACTGATCGAACCGGCATCGGCCACCGCGATCAGCGACCGGATGAGGACCAGATCCATATATGTGATTCTTGCATGGAATGTGGGTTTTATTTGCGCTTTACACAATCGAGCAGTCCGTTTACCGTCGGAAGGGTGATCGACGACTACCGGACCCGAGCAGCCGAACGAGCAGATCTCGGCATTCCACCCCCCGTCCTATCCGCACCCGAGGTCGCAGACATCGTGTCCGTCCTCGACGCCGGGGACGCAGGAGAGACGACCGACCTCGACCTCGTCCAGCTGCTCACCCACCGAGTGGCCCCCGGCGTCGACGATGGCGCCGCGGTCAAAGTCGCCTATCTGGCCGCTGTGGCCCGCGGGGAGAAGGGGACCCCATCGCTCAGCCCGGCTCGGGCCGTCGAGCTCCTCGGCACCATGCTGGGGGGATACTGCGTGCCGGTCCTGGTCGAACTGCTCGACAGTCGACAGCTCGGCGAACGGGCAGCCGAAGCGCTCGGGCACACCCTGCTGGTCTTCGACGCCATCCACGATGTGGTCGGGATGGCGGAGAAGGGGAACCCGAACGCCCGCTCGGTCCTCCGATCATGGGCCGACGCCGACTGGTTCACCACCCGCCCGGCCGTCCCCGACGCCGTGGACCTGACCGTGTTCAGGGTCGACGGTGAGATCAACACCGACGATCTCTCCCCCGCCACCGAGGCGTGGTCACGGGCCGACATCCCGCTCCATGCCCGCTCGTTGCTGGTCAACCGGGCAGACGTCGAGGATCCGATCGGTCGGATCGCACGTCTGAAGGAGGCCGGCCGGCCCGTCGTCTTCGTGGGCGACGTCGTGGGCACCGGGTCGTCACGAAAGAGCTCGGTGAACTCGCTGCTCTGGCATATCGGGCACGACATCCCGTTCGTGCCCAACAAACGCCAGGGTGGGGTCGTGATCGGGTCGAAGATCGCGCCGATCTTCGCCAACACCCTCGAAGATGCGGGGGCACTCCCGATCGAATGCGGAGCGGACGGCTTCGCCACCGGGGATCACATCGTGCTCCGGCCCCACGACGCCCGCATCGAGTCGCCCTCCGGCGACCTGCTGGCCCAGTTCGGGTACCGATCCGAACAGACCCTCGACGGGGCCAGAGCCGGCGGTCGGGTGCGCCTGGTCGCCGGTCGTTCGCTCTCCGACAAGGCGAGGAGCGCGCTCGATCAGGGACCGAGCCCGGTGTTCCGGCGTCCGCCACCACCATCCCGGGGATCGTC
>JBEKOI010000158.1:0-11061 GCA_049521915.1 Acidimicrobiales bacterium
CGTCCATCAACAGGGACTCGTTGGCGTTTCGACCGAGGGCCTCCGATGCTCGATCGATCGCCTCGACCTGGCGAATGGCACGATGGCTCTCGGCGGCACCGCCCGGGGTCCCGGCCGCAGGCCCCGACTCCGCCACTGCCGCCAGCCGGTCGCGGAACATCTCCGCCAGCAGGGCCAGGCCGAAGCGCAGCTCCTCGGTCCGCCACCGCCGCTCCTCCCGCTTGTGCCGGTCCTCGATCTGCTTGCGTCCCTGGACGCCCTTGGCCCCCAACAGCTCGGCCTGCTCGATCAAGCCGGCCAGTTCCTGGCTGTGCTGTTCGCGCAACGGGACGAGGCCCTCGTCGACCACCGCCAGCAGCTCGTCGGACAGCTCGGCGGCTACCGAACCGGTGCCGTCCAGCCGGGACGGCACCGATCTCCACCGGTCCTGGCGGGCCACGAAGCCGGCGTCGCTGACCAGGAGCAGGGCCCGGTCGAGCCGGCCCCCCGAGGCCCGGGCCACCGATTGGGCGTGGGCACGGTCGACCCCGCGGGCCACCAGCCAGTCGACCACCGCGGCCTCGGGGACGGAGTCGAACGGGATCTTCACGCACCTGCTCACGATGGTCGACAGCGAGGGCGGAAGGTCGTCGGCCACCAGGATGAACACCGTGGCCGGGGGCGGCTCCTCCACCGTCTTGAGGAGTGCGGGAACGGCTTTGCCGGCCAGATGGACGTCCGTGACCACCAATACCTGACGCGACGCTTCCAGCGGGTGGCGCTGAGCCCGGGTCACGATGGACCGTGCCTCGTCGACGTCGACGGAGGCACCGGTGCGCTCGACCACGACCAGATCGGGATGGGTCCCGGCGAGGGCCCTCCGACACGTGTTGCACTGGCCGCACCCGCCCAATGGGCACAGCAGCGCGGCGGCGAGGGCCCGGGCGCCGGCCCGCCTCCCCGATCCGACCGGACCGTGCAGCAGGTAGGCGTGGACCGGCCGGCGCGCCGCCGACATCAGCTGGGCCACCGCTCTCGGTTGGCCCACCACCGCCTCGAACAGGGCCGGCACCGGCACCCCCGACGCGTCGGGCCGAGCTGGCGGCCCGGCCGAGATGTCGACCGTCCCGGTCACCCGCCGGACCCCTGGCCGGCCGGGGCGGCATCGCCGGGCAAAGGCCCGAGCGCGTCGCGAACACCCGACCACACCGCGGTCGCCACCTCGGCCTCCGAGCCCGTTCCGTCGACCACCAACCACGGGGTCGAACTTTCGGCGGCCAGGCACCGGTACCCGTCTGCCACCCGCCGCAGGAACGCGTCGCCCTCCACCTCGAGGCGGTCTCCGGCGGTGCCCGTTCGCCGTCCGGAGGCCACGGCCACTGGAACCTCGACGAACACGGTCAGGTCGGCATGGAGACCTCCGGTGGCCCACCGGACGAGTTGGCGCAGCTCCGAAAGGTCGAGCCCGCGCCCGTAGCCCTGGTAGGCGAGTGTGGACGCGGAGAACCGGTCGGTCACCACCCAGGTCCCCGCGTCGAGGGCCGGCACGACCACCTCGGCGAGGTGCTGGGCCCGGTCGGCAGCCATCAGCAACGCCTCCGACCGTTCACTCACCGGAGGCTGATCGCGATCGAGGAGGAGCTTCCGGAGCTCCGACCCCAGGCGGGTGGCACCGGGCTCGAAGGTCAAGATGGCCCCCAGCCGTTCCGACAGGCGGTGGGCCTGGGTGGACTTGCCGCAACCGTCGATCCCCTCGAGGGCGATCAGACGACCCCGCCGAGCGTGGGTCACCCCGGGCTACTGGTCCTCGGCCCGCTCGACCGGAGCCGTGGCCGCCGCCTGCTTGGCCGCCGTCTTCTTGGCCGGCGTATTCTTGGCCGCCGCTTTCTTGGCCGGGGCCTTCTTCGCTGTGGCCTTCTTGGCCGTGGCCTTCTTGGCCGGAGCCCTCTTGGCCGTGGCCTTCTTCGCCGGAGCCTTCTTGGCCGTGGCCTTCTTCGCCGGAGCCCTCCTGGCCGCCTTCTTCCGCGTCGAGGGCCCGCAGCGGTCCTTTGGCGTTTCGGCCGCCTCGGGCCTTGGGCTGGGCGAACAGGGCCAACGCTTCTTCCACCGTGATCGACAGGATCTGGTCCTCAGAGGTCAGGCTACGGGTGTCGGTGCCCTTCTTGAGATACGGGCCGAACTTGCCGTTGTGAGCCACGATCTCCTCATTGGTCTGGGGATCGGTACCGACCACCCGCGGGATGCGGAGCAGGTCGAGGGCCTGTTCGAAGGTGACCGTCTCCGGTGCCATCGATGCGAACAGCGATGAGGTGCGCGGCTTCGGGCCGCCCTCCACCAGCTCGCCGTGCTGCACGTAGGGGCCGAACCGCCCCGCTCGCACCTGCACCGGCAGACCGGTCTCGGGGTGCTCGCCCAGGGTGCGGTCGGACGAGGGGGCCGCGAGGAGGGACTCCGCCCGCTCGACGGTGAGCTCGTCGGGAGCCAGGTCGTCGGGGATGGACACCCGGTCCTCCCCCCGCTGCAGGTAGGGCCCGTACCGGCCCACCCGGGCCACGATGTCCTGGCCGTCGGTCCCGACTCCGATGGGGATGGAGTTGATCTCGCGGGCGTCGATCTCCCCGAGGTAGGTACTGACCTCCCGCTTGAGGCCGAGCCCCCGCGCGTGGCCGGCCACCGGGACGGTGGCGCTGACCGCGGCACCGTTGCCGTTCCCGCGGCCGTTCTCCTGCCCGCCGCCGCCGCCGCCGTTGGCGCCTTCGGAGCCTTCGGCACCGAAGTAGAAACGGGTCAGCCAGGGCAGCGACTCCTCGTTGCCCGAGGCGATGGCGTCGAGATCGTCCTCCATCGAGGCGGTGAACCCGTAGTCGACCAGGTCCGCGAAATAGCGCTCGAGCAGCCCGACCACGGCGAAGGCGGTGAACGAGGGGACCAGGGCGGTGCCCTTCTTCCAGACGTAGCCGCGGTCGAGGATGGTGGCGATCACACTGGCATAGGTGGACGGCCGGCCCACCCCCAGCTCCTCCATGGCCTTGACCAGCGAAGCCTCCGTGTAGCGGGCCGGCGGCTGGGTGGCGTGCGACCCCGGATCGAGGTCGTCCACCGACATCGCGTCCCCCTCGGACATGGCGGGCAGGTGGACCTCACGGTCGGCCAGCTCCGCCTCCGGATCGTCCTCGCCCTCGACATAGGCCCGGAGGTAGCCCGGGAACTGGATGACCTTGCCCGAGGCGGAGAACTCCGCCTCCCGTGCCGGCTCCCCGTCGACCGCGGCCGACGTCCCCACCAGGCGGACCTGGGCGCTGGTACCGGTGGCGTCGGCCATCTGGGAGGCCACCGTGCGCTTCCAGATGAGGTCGTAGAGGCGGAACTCGTCCCCCGACAGGGCCCGGGACGCCTCGTCGGGTGTCCGGAACGACTCGCCCGCGGGCCGGATGGCCTCGTGGGCCTCCTGTGCGTTCTTGACCTTCCGCTCGTAATGCCTCGGCTGGGCCGGCACGTACTCGGCTCCGTAGAGGGCCGAGGCCTGGGCCCGGGCCGCCGACAGGGCCTGGCTCGACAGCGTGGTCGAGTCGGTACGCATGTAGGTGATCCATCCGTCCTCGTACAGGCGCTGGGCGATCTGCATCGCCCGCTTGGAGCTGAACCGGAGCTTGCGCCCTGCCTCCTGCTGCAAGGTCGAGGTCATGAACGGAGCCGCGGGTGAGCGGCGGAACGGCTTGTGGGTCATGGACTTCACGGTGAAGGGCACGCCAGCCAGACCGGCGGCCAGCGACCGGGCCTCGGCCTCACCCAGCACGACCACCGACCCCGGCGACGTGAGGGCTCCCCGCTCGTCGAAGTCACGCCCGGACGCCAGCGCCACGCCGTCCACACCCACCAGGGCGGCGGTGAAGGACCGGGGCGTCCCTTCGGGGGCCGCGGCGGCCTCGGGGGCGGTGAAGGTGGCATCGATGCCCCACCAGCCGGCGGAACGGAAGGCCATCCGGGCCCGTTCGCGCTCGACCACCATCCGGGTGGCCACGCTCTGGACCCGGCCGGCGGACAGCCGGGGCATGATCTTTTTCCACAGGACCGGCGATACCTCGTAGCCGTAGAGCCGGTCGAGGATGCGTCTGGCCTCCTGGGCGTCGACCAGGCGGCGGTCGAGGTCACGCCACTCGTTGACGGCCCGCTCGATGGCCGGGCGGGTGATCTCGTGGAAGACCATCCGCTTGACCGGAACCGTCGGCGCCAGCACCTCGAGGAGGTGCCAGGCGATCGACTCCCCCTCCCGGTCCTCGTCCGAGGCCAGGTAGACCTCGCTGGCCTGCTTGACCAGCTGCTTCAACTTCGCCACCTGGGATTTCTTCTCCGCCGAGACCACGTAGAGCGGCTTGAACCCGTTGTCCACGTCCACTCCCAGGCGGGACCAGGCCTCGCCCTTGAAGGCGGCGGGGACCTCGTCGGCCCGACGGGGCAGGTCCCGGATGTGACCGATCGACGATTCCACGACGTACCCGGACCCCAGGAGCCCGGCGATGGTCTTGGCTTTGGCCGGCGACTCCACGATGACCAGGGGTTTTGCCCCCCGGCGGGCACGCGTGCCGCCGGAGGCGCCGTTGCCGGCGTCGGATTCTGGGAGCGTCTCTGTCAGGTCGGTGGGTGCCATGGCTTTGGCCTCAGGGTGAACGGTGGGGCGAGGCATTGTCAACCCCGGGGTACCGCCACCGGGTCCGCTTGAGCTCGGTGGAGGAGTGGTTCAGTCGTGTGAAGACTCCATAGCCACCGTAGCTGCCTCGTCGAGGGCCGCGACCTCGGAGGCCGGCAGGTCACCATCCATGGCATCGGTCTTGCGCTTGGAGAAGGCGATGGCCAGCAACAGGACGACCAGGGAGACCCCGGCGATGGCCAGGCGGGCACCGGTGTGGTGACGCAGGCTGATGATGGCCGGGAGGATGAGCAGCGAGACCAGGTTCATGACCTTGATCAGCGGGTTGAGGGCGGGACCGGCGGTGTCCTTGAAGGGGTCGCCGATGGTGTCGCCGATGACGGCCGCCTTGTGGGCCTCTGACCCCTTGCCGCCCTCGTTGCCGTCTTCGATGTACTTCTTGGCATTGTCCCAGGCCCCACCGGAGTTGGACAGGAAGTTGGCCATGAGCTGGCCGGTGAGGATGGCCCCGACCAGAAAGGCGCCCAGGGCGAAGTAGTTGATGCCGAAGCCCACGATCACCGGGCTGAGGATGGCCAACAGGGCCGGCGTGGCCAGCTCCCGCTGGGCCGCGGTGGTGCAGATGGCGATGACCTTGCCGTACTCGGGCTTCTCCGTGTAGTCCATGATGCCGGGGTGCTCGCGGAACTGCCGGCGCACTTCTTGGACCACGGTCCCGGCCGATCGGCCCACCGCCCGGATGGCCAGGGCGGAGAAGATGAAGGCGATCGAGCCGCCGATCAGGATGCCGATGAACGTCGTCGGGTGGGACACGTTGATCGAAGTCTCCGGCAGGTTGAAGAGGGCGTTGCCCAGCTGGGGCAGCTTGAGCTGTTGGCCGATGGTTTCGATGAAGGAGGCGAACAGGGCCACCGAGGCGATGACGGCGGAGCCGATGGCCACCCCCTTGGTCACTGCTTTGGTGGTGTTGCCCACGGCATCGAGGCTGACCATGACCCGCTCGGCCTCACCGGTGAACTCACCCGACATCTCGGCCACGCCGGCGGCGTTGTCGGACACCGGTCCGAAGCTGTCCTCGGAGACGATCATGCCGGCCGTGGACAGCAGCCCGATGCCGGTGAGCGCCACCAGGTACAGGGTGAGCTCGATGTTGCCCCCTCCCAGTCCGATGGAGACGGCGATGGCCAGCACGATGGCGATGATGGCCCACACCGACGACTCGAGGCCGAGGGCCAGGCCGGCCAGGGTGAGGGTGGCCGGTCCGGTGCGGGCCGTCTCCGCCACCTCTTTGACCGGGCCCCGTTCGGTGGAGGTGAAGTGCTCGGTGATCTGGCTGGCCACCAGCATGAGGACCACGCCGGTGAGCACGGCATAGAAGGCCTTCCAGTAGTGCAGGTAGGCGCCCGCCACCACGGCCGAGCCGGCGATGGTCAGGACGGCCGCCGTCCACACCCCCCGGTTGATGGGGGCCATGGCGTTCCTGTCGTTCTTGCTGGCCCGGACCACGAACACCCCGACGATGGTGGCCAGGATGCCGATGGCCGGAATGGCGATGGGGAAGATCACCGTCTTGGCCGCGTCCCCGCTCCGGCCGATGGAACTGAAGGCGGTCACGCCCAGGATGATGGCGGCGATGATGGTGATGACGTACGACTCGAACAGGTCGGCGGCCATGCCGGCACAGTCGCCCACGTTGTCGCCCACATTGTCGGCGATGGTGGCGGCGTTGCGGGGGTCGTCCTCGGGGATGCCGGCCTCCACCTTGCCCACCAGGTCGGCACCCACGTCGGCCGCCTTGGTGAAGATGCCGCCGCCGACCCGCATGAACAGGGCCAGGAGGGAGGCGCCGAACCCGAAGCCGATCAGCACCGACGTGGCCGTGTTCTGGAAGACGAGCACGATGACGGTGGCCCCGAGCAGGCCCAGACCGACACAGAGCAGACCGGTGATGGCACCCGTGCGGTAGGCCACCTTGAGGGCGGGGGCCATCTTGCCCTCACGGGCGGCGGCCGCCGTGCGTACGTTCCCCCGGACGGCCAGGCTCATCCCGATGAATCCGGTGAGGCCGGAGCAGAGCGCCCCGGCCAGGAAGCAGATCACCCGGTAGATGCCGGCCTGGGCGAAGGTGAGGTCGGTCACCGTGTGGGGGACGCAGCCCAGATGGAACGACGAGCTGGTCACCGCGCCCACACACAGGTATTCGGTGTGGGTGACCTTGGTGGCGGTGAAGAAGATCAGCACCGCCAGCGGGATGATGATGATCCCGATGGTCTTGAACTGACGGGCCAGGAAGGCCTCGGCCCCCTCCTGAATGGCCTTGGCGATGTCCTTCATGGTGGCCGTGCCCTGGTCGGCGGCCAGAACGCCCCGTACCAGCAGCAGCGCCACCACGATCGAAGCCACCGCACAGACCAGTGCGAAGTAAAGCCAGGTCTTCTCGCTGTTGTGCAGCGTGAAGATCTGGTAACCCCCTTCAGCCAGGAGGTGGGTCATCGGTGAGGCTCCCTTCGGTGTACTGCATGGTCAGCATCCCGCACGGTCGGGATCCTGCATGGTCAGAGTCGTCTTGATCAGAATCGTTCGTACGCCCGATGCAGCGACCGCGACCCACCGCAGTCAAGGACACCGTCCCCCTGCGAGGCCTCGGCCGTGTGGCCGTACGCCGGGGCGCGCCGTCATGGCACGCCGATCCCGGCAACGGGGGCAGAAGATACCGACAAATGGGGTCGTTGAGCAAGGAAGCCAGGCCGGCGGCCCCGTCCGGGTGGCCCCACGGCCGGTCGCGACCACCGGTCAGGTCGGCTCCACGCCGGCCTCGGGGCCGGCGATGAGCTCGTAGTCGGGGTTGAGGATGGCCTGACGGCGGGCCCAGTCCCCCACCATCCCTTCGACCACCAACCGGGCTCCGGGCTGGATGCCGGGGATCCGGCGCCGGCCCTGGAACACGAGCAGCAATTTGCCGGAATCGTCGACCAGGACGCACTCGAGATTGGACGTGCCGGCCCGGGGCTGCACCCGGACCGACTTGATCCGGCCCGCGACCCGCACACGGGTGCGCCACTGGGCCTCGCCGATGGGGGTGGTCCCCCGGCCCCGTTCGCCGAAGGCCGTCCGGTCGAAGGACGCCTTGGCCGCCGCCTCCCGGTCGGAGGCCCGGTCCGCAGCCCGGGCCGCCCTGGTCGGCCGTGGGGTCTGCCCCGAGGTATCGGTTGCCGGCGGCTTGCGTCGCCACTCTCGTCGCCTCGAGAACCAGCCCCCGGTGAGCTGATAGGGCACCACAGTGGCGTTGACGTGGGCCAGTTGCCCCACCGCGTCGGCGATGTGGTCGGCGGTGGCGTCGTGGAGCACCCGTTGCCATCCGGCGGCGAAGCCGCGCCGGGGCAGGAGGAAGGTCAGCTCGGTCTGGCCGTCGGCCACCGTCTCGGCGGCCAGCTCGAGGGCGGCCCGGGTCAGGCGCCGGTCCTCGCACTCCTCGACGTCGAGGGGGAGCCGGGTCAGACCCAGCCGGCTCCACTCGGCCTCGAGGGCGGCCGACTCCCGGTCGTCGATGGCGAAGTGGACGGCCCGGAGCTCGTCCGGATGCAGGGTCCGTGCGTACTGGAGGGCCCGGGCGGTGGCCATGTCCAGCCGGTCCACCAGGACGATGACGGTGTGGCGGTTGAGCACCGGTGCCTCGGCGGCTTCGGCCGCGCCCTGCTCCAGCTGCGCCTCCTCGTCGACGTACTGGCGGTGCAAGCGGATGAGGCCGTAGTACATGAGCGGGCCGACCAGCACCACCACCCACGCCCCCTCCTTGAACTTGACCGTGGCGAAGATGAGCACGATGAATGCGGTGAGGATGGCCGAGAACCCGTTGATGGCCACACTCCGGCGCCAATGCTCCCCGCGGCCGTCGAGGTGGTGCTTGACCATGCCCGCGCCGGCCATGGCGAACCCGGTGAACACGCCGATGGCATAGAGGGCGACCAGGCTGGAGACCTCCGCCCCGGTGGCCACGATGAGGAGCAGGGCCACGACGGTGAGGACGATGATGCCGTTGGAGAAGGCCAGGCGGTGGCCCCGCCGGGTCAGCTGTTTGGGCAGGTAGGCGTCCTCGGCCACGAAGCTGGCCAGGAAAGGGAACCCGTTGAAGCTGGTGTTGCCGCCGGTGTAGAGGATGAGCACGGTGGCGAACTGGACCACGTAGTACAAGAGACTGCCGATCGGGCCGGTGCCGAGGACGTAGTGGACCTCCTGGGAGACCACGGTCGGTGAGCCGGACACGTAGGGCACGGCGTGGGTCCAGTGGGCGATGAGGGTGACCCCGAGGACCAAAAAGGCCAGGACGCTGCTCATGACGACCAGGGTCTGGCGGGCGTTCCGGGCCGTGGGCTCGCGGAAGGCGCCCACCCCGTTGGAGATGGCCTCGAGCCCGGTCAGCGAGGAACCACCGTTGGCGAAGGAGCGCAGGATGATGATGAACGAGGCTCCGTACAGGAAGCCCGTGCCGGATACGCCCACGTGTACCGGCGGGTTGGCCGCGGTGGCCGGCGGGATGGCGTGGATGGCGAGCGTGCCCGTGGCCTTCCTCACGTAACCGGCGATGACCACCAGGCCCAGGCTGAAGATGAAGAAGTAGGTGGGGAAGGCGAAGAACTTGCCCGCCTCGCGGATGCCCCGCAGGTTGCCGTAGAGGAGCAGGAGCACCACGGCCACTGTGATGGGAACGGTCAGCTTCAGGTGCAAGAGGGTGGGGAAAGCGCTGGTCAGGGCGGCCGTACCCGCCGATGTCTGCACGGCGACGGTCACCGTGTAGTCGATGAGGAGGGCCACGGCGGCGATCTGGGCGATCTTCGGCCCGAAGTTCTCGCGTGCCACCACGTAGGAGCCGCCGGCCTTGGTGTAGAGCTGGATGACCTCGAGGTAGGAGAGGGTGACGAAGAAGAGCACCCCGAGGATGGCCATGGTCACGGGCACGACCAGGGCGAAGGCGGCCAGCCCCACATAGGGGACCAGCTGGGTGAGCATCTCCTCGGTGCCGTACGCCGACGACGAGATGCAGTCGGGCGAGAGCACGCCGAGGGCCGACGGCCGGCCCAGCCGCTCGCCGCCCAGCTGCTCGTTGACCAGGGGCGGCCCGAGCAGCACGTTCTTCATGCGGTACCGGAGGGTCTCGGGGAGGTCGAGCTTCACCGCGGTGGCCGCCGCCGGTGATCTCCGGCCCGGGACGGCCATGGGCGGCGTGACCGTCACCCCGGTCCCATTCTCCGGCCTGGTGTCCGGATCGACGCCTCCGGTCACCGATGGGTCCACCCCCTCAGTAAATCATGGGCGTCGCCCCCACCGGTATGCCGGCGGTTCCGGAGGCCGACCGTTCCGGCCTGCGTCCCCGAGGCCGCACCCGGCGCCGGTTCCGGGGGGTGAGTTGTGATCACGTGGCGATGCGTGTTGCATGGTTCAGGTGCACGTCATCGTCGTCGGTTGTGGTCGGGTCGGTTCGGGCCTGGGCGTCGGGTTGGCCGAGCAGGGGCATTCGGTGGCCATCATCGACCGGAACGCCAAGGCCTTCCGCAGGCTCCCCTCGGACTGGCCCGGGACCACCATCGTGGGCTCCGGCTTCGACCGGGGCGACCTCGACCGGGCCCGGGCCGGCGAGGCGACGTCCCTGGCCGCGGTCACCAGCGGTGACAATTCCAACATCCTGACCGCCCGCATCGCCCGCGAGACCTACGAGATCCCGAACGTGGTGGCCCGCATCTACGACCCCCGCCGGGCCCAGATCTACCTCCGCCTGGGCATCCCCACGGTGGCCACCGTGTCCTGGACCATCGACCAGGTCCGGCGGCGCCTCGTGCCCGGCGAGCTGGAGCCCGAATGGTCGGACCCGACGGGGACCCTCTCACTGGTCGAGCGGGAGCTCCCCGAGCGTTGGGCGGGCAAGCGCCTGGCCGACCTCTCGAAACCCGGCGAGGTGGCGGTCGTGGCCGTGACCCGGGCCGGGGTGGCCCGGCTGGACTTCGGCGACCTGGTCGGCCAGGACGGGGACGTCGTCCACCTCCTGGTGTCGGACACGGCGCTCGAGCGGCTCCGATCCCGGCTCGACGGGTCGGCGGCGGCAGTCGGGCCGGCGGCCGGCCCCACCGCGGCCGGCCCGGGCGGCAACGGCACGTCTGGCACGGGCGGCACGGGCGGCACGCCCACCGGCGGCAGGGCCGCGGACGGCAGGGCCGCGGACGGCAGGGCCGCAGACGGCAGGGCCGCGGACGGCAGGGACGGCGCTCCCGATGGTGACCGGTCGTGAAGGTGGCCATCGCCGGGGCCGGAAGCGTGGGGACGGCCATCGCCTCGGACCTCCACGCCGGGGGGCACGAGGTACTGGTCATCGAGCAGGACCCGGACCTGGTGGCCCGCATCCGTGACGACCTCGACATCACCTGGGTGGTGGCGGACGCCTG
>JBEKOI010000159.1:0-9190 GCA_049521915.1 Acidimicrobiales bacterium
GGCCGCAGCCGCCCACCGCGAGGCGACCACTCGGATCCGGGTGACCGCTCCGATCGCGGTCGCCGACCGGCCGAATCCCGATCGGTACCGACGGGGGCCGCCTCGTTCGAGGAGGCGTTCGAGGTCGAGCTGGTGCAGGAGTTCGGCGATCTCGGACCGGCCGTCGTCGAGTCGTCCGACCGTCCCGGCGGGGGTGGCGGAAGCGGCCGGGGTGGTCGCCGCCGGCGTTGACAGCGCATCGCGGCACGGTGGGTGGCGAGAGCTCCTCACCGTGCCGGGATCGTCGCCAGGGTGCCCGGATCCTCGCCATGAGGTGCAGGCCCCGGTGACGGCGGTGCCGGCCGGTGGATGCAGATGATCCGCACCGAAATGCTGCCGTCGGGCCTGTCCCTGGTCACCGAGCGGATGGACGACGCCCGCTCGGTGTGCATCGGGTTCTGGGTGGGCACCGGCTCCCGGGACGAGGGCAGGGGGGAGGCCGGGGCCTCCCATTTCCTGGAGCATCTCCTGTTCAAGGGCACCGCGGAGCGGTCCCCTTCGGCCATCGCCGAGGCAGTGGACGAGGTGGGCGGGGACTTCAACGCGTTCACCACCAAGGAGTACACGTCCTTCTACATCCGGCTGCTGGCCGAGCATCTGCCGCTGGGGTTGGACATCCTGTCCGACATCATGTGGCGCCCCGCACTGCGGCCCACCGATCTCGACGCCGAGCGCCTGGTCATCCTCGACGAGATCCTGATGCACGCCGACGAGCCCTCCGACGAGGCTGCCGAGCAGAGCTCGGCGGCGCTGTTCCCCGGCCATCCCCTGGGACGCGAGGTGCTTGGCAGCCACGACTCGGTGGCGGCCATGACCGTCGAACGGATCCGCGAGTTCTTCGCCCTGCACTACCGGCCGGGCAACATCGTGGTGGCGGTGGCCGGCGATCTCGACCATCGAGCGGTGGCCGAGGGCCTGGAAGCCAGGTTCGCCGGTCAGGCCGGGGGCGCCACTCCCGTACGCCAGCCGCCCGGCGACGAGGTCGAGCCCCTGCGGGTCGTCCGGCGGACGACGGAGCAGGCCCACCTGGTCCTCGCCTCCCGCTCCGTCAACCGCACCGATCCGCGTCGGTACGCGTTGGCCGTCCTCAACCACGTGCTGGGCGGAGGTCTCTCGAGCCGGTTGTTCCAGGAGATCCGGGAGCGTCGTGGCCTGGCCTACTCGGTGTGGTCGGAGCGGGTGGCCTATCACGATGCCGGCACGCTCAGCGTGGGGATGGGGACGGCGCCGGAACACGTACCCGAGGTGCTGGACATCGTGTTGTCCGAACTGGCCGGGCTCGGTACCGACGGCATCACCGAACGGGAGCTGGCCATCGCCAAGGGGAACCTGCGGGCCGAGACATTGCTGGCCTGTGAGGACTCAGGTGCGCGGATGAGCCGGATCGGCGCCAGCCTGCTCCTGCACGGGGAGATCCTGTCGATCGACGAGGTGCTGGCCCGGGTCGAGGCCCTCACCCTCGAGGAGATCCACGCCGCGGCCAAGGAGCTGGTGGCGGCGCCGAGAACCCTCACCGTGGTCGGGCCGTTCGACGGGTCCGACTTCGACGCCGACTCACTTCGCCTCGGCTGAGCCACCGCGGGCCATGCCGGGACCCGCGCCTGGCCGACGGTAGGGTGGCCGGCATGCGGGTCGGTGTGGTCGGTGCCGGGGGGAAGATGGGTCGTGAGGTCTGCCGCGCTGTCGCCGGTGCCCCCGATCTGGAGCTCGTCGCGGCCGTGGACCCCGCCCATGCCGGAGCTGATCTGGACGTGCTGGTCGGAGCCGGAACCGGTGGGGTGCGCGTCTCCGGGGAGCTCGCGGAGCTGAAGGCAGCCGGAGCCCAGGTGGTGGTCGATTTCACCCGGATCGAGGTGGCCCGGACCACACTGGCCACCTGCGCGGCCGAGGGTATGCACGTGGTGGTGGGCACGACCGGGTTCTCGGAGGAGGACCTGGCCGATCTCCGCCTGCGCTTCGCCGGCCCCGACGCGGGGTCCCCCAACTGCATCATCGCCGCCAATTTCGCCATCGGTGCCGTGCTCATGATGCGGTTCGCCGAACTGGCCGCCCCCTGGTTCGAGGGCGCGGAGATCATCGAGCTCCATCAAGCGGCGAAGCTCGATTCGCCGTCCGGTACGGCCCGACAGACCGCCCAGCGGATGGCTGCCGCCCGCTCGTCGTCGGGCTCGGGGTCGTTCCCCCCCGACCACACGGTCACCCTGGTACTGGACGGCGCCCGTGGTGGTGCCGGTCCTGGGGGTGTGCGCATCCACTCGGTCAGACTGCCGGGGTTGGTGGCCCATCAAGAGGTGATCTTCGGCGCCGTCGGGCAGAGCCTGACCATCCGCCACGACTCCTACGACCGGGTGTCGTTCATGGACGGGGTGGTGCTGGCCGTCCGGTCGGTGGCCGACCGCCCCGGCGTGACCATCGGCATCGAATCCCTGCTCGGCCTCTGAGAGGCCGGTCCCCGTCGATGGACGACACCCGCCAGAGGATCCTCGAGGCGACCTACGCCTGTGTGGCCAGGTGGGGGTTGGCCAAGACGACCATCGAGGATGCGGCCAAAGAGGCGAAGGTGTCCCGGGCCACCGTCTACCGGACCTTCCCCGGTGGTCGGGACGAGCTCATCGATGCCGTCGTGGCCTGGGCGACGCTCGAGTTCTTCGTCCGACTGTACGAGCGGGTGCACGGCGCCGAGAGCCTCGAGGAGGTGATGGAGCGCGGGATCATGTTCGCCCACCGGTCCATCGTCGAGCACGAGGTGCTGCAGCGGGTGATGCAGACCGAGCCCGAGAAGCTCCTGCCCGCGCTGACCTTCGAGAGCAATCGGATACGGCGGGGGATCGCCGATTTCCTCGTCCCCTTTCTCGAACAGCGTGGCGTGGCCGAAGGGGTCGATCTCAAGGAGTCGGCCGACTTTCTCGCCCGCATGGTGCTCTCGTACATGTCCTCACCCGGCCGGTGGGACCTCGACGACCCGGTGCAGGTGGCCCGACTGGTCAGGTCCGAGCTGTTGGCCGGCGTGGTCGCGCCCGAGCCCGGCCCCGGCCCGGGGCCCGCCACCGCCGGGGGCGACCGGGATGCCGCGGGCGAAGCGGGGGCCGGGTCGATCCGTTGACAATGAGACAAAATCCGACCTAACGTTTCATTCCGTGCCGACCGGGGGGACTTCGCTACGTGTGGTGGAGGACGAACTCGGCCCCGACGCAGGCGGCCCCGATCGTGCAGCCGGCTCCGCGCGTTCAGCCGGCCCCGGCTCAGCTGACGACCGATCCGACCTCGGCCACTCCTCGCGGCACCGCATCCGGATCATCGACGCCACCCTGACCTGCTTGGCCCGTCAGGGCACGGCGAAGACGACGGTGGACGACATCGCCCAGGCCGCCGGCGTGTCGCGCGCCACCGTGTACCGGGTCTTCCCGGGGGGGAGGGACGAGATGCTGGCCGCGGTGGTCGACACCGAGATGGCCCGGCTGTTCTCGTCGCTCGGGGTCCGCCTGGGGGCGGCTGCGAACCTCAGCCAGGCCCTGGTCGGCGGAATCGTCGAGGCCTCGACCCGGATACGTGGACACGAGGCGTTGGCCTACCTGGTGGAGCACGAGCCGGGGGTGGTGCTCGGGCATCTGGCCTTCGACGAGTCGGACCGCCTGTTGACCACCGCCTCGCGGTTCACGGCGCCGTTCCTGGCCCGGTGGATGAGCCCGGAGGAGGCCGGCCGGGTGGCCGAATGGGCGACCCGCATCGTCCTGTCCTACGCCATCGCCCCTTCGGCCCGCATGGACCTGACCGATGTCGGCCAGGCCACCCACCTGGTGGAGACCTTCATGCTGCCCGGGATCTGCGCGCTGCACGCCGCCGGCGCCACACCGACCATCGACATCACCCCCTTCGAGACCGAACCAAGTCCACGGCATTCCGGCCACACCGACCAGGGAGACGCATCATGACCACTGAAATGAGCAGCACCGAGGAGATCATCGGCCGGTCCGAGATCGACGACTTCGAGGCCATCCTGTCGGTGGTCGGCACCGAGGAGGCCAACGGCCGTCACGTCGTCCACTCGGACTACGACTCCATCTTCACCTGGGACTACGAGAAGGGCCGCCGCCCGAAGCTGAACAAGCTCTACGAGAAGGCCAAGGGGGCTCAGTGGAACGGCGAGACCGACCTCCCGTGGGAGATCGAGGTCGACCAGGAGAAGCTGGTACGAGACGACGCCGAAGCCAACGGCGGATTCGGTGCCGGGTTCGATCTGACCGGCACCCCGGTGGAGAAGTGGAGCGACAAGGAGTGGGTCACCTTCGGCGTCGAGAGCCAGAACTGGACACTCTCGCAATTCCTCCACGGTGAGCAGGGTGCGCTCATCTGCACGGCCAAGATCGTCGAATCGGTGCCCTGGATCGATGCCAAGTACTACGCCTCCACCCAGGTGATGGACGAGGCCCGGCATGTCGAGGTGTTCGGCAAGTACCTGGACGAGAAGCTCTCCGGCCACTACCCGGTCAACGCACACCTGCGGATGCTCCTTGACGACATCATCGCCGACTCGCGGTGGGACCTGACCTACCTGGGCATGCAGATCATGGTCGAGGGACTGGCCCTGGCCGCGTTCGGGTTCATGCACCAGATGACCGGTGACCCACTGCTGAAGAAGCTATTGCGATACGTGATGGCCGACGAAGCTCGCCACGTCGCCTTCGGCGTGCTCAGCCTGCAGGAGTACTACGAAGGGTTGAACGCGGCCGAGCTCCGTGAGCGACAGGAATTCGCCTTCGAGGCCGCGGTCCGGATGCGGGACCGCTTCCTCCAACAAGAGGTCTGGGACCGGATGGGAGTCGACCCGAAGGCGATCGTCCCGGTGGTGCAGCAGGCGCCGGAACGGGGCGAATTCCAGGCGCTGCTCTTCTCGAAGATCGTCCCCAACTGCAAGAAGCTGGGCCTGCTGGATGCGGCCGACGGATGGCTCCGGACCAAATTCACCGAGTTGGGCGTCATCGAGTTCGAGTCGTGGGTGGACACCACCGAGGAGTACGACGCGCTGGCCTCGGTACCCCCGAAGGACCGGATCGCCTCCTGAAGTCGCCCTCCACCGGGGTGGAGGCGGGGCTCGGCGCCGGGCGCCCACCCCTCGACCAGGGCCCGTCCGGCCCAGAGGGTGGTGGATCAACGGGCTGCCGATCGGCGGGGTGGCTGCTGGTAGCCTGCGACATCGTGACGCAGTTCGAGATTCCCGTTCCCCGGTCGAGGGGCTGAGGAGCGGTGCCCCGCTTCGGGTCGGTCATCACGGCCATGGTCACGCCGTTCGACGGTGACGGAAGGCTGGACCTGGAGGGAGCGCGGGCGCTGGCCCGCCACCTGGCCGGAACCGGCAGCGAGAGCCTGGTGGTGGCCGGAACCACCGGCGAGGGCCCAGTCCTCACCGATCCGGAGCGGATCGATCTCTTCCGGGCCGTCGTCGAGGCCGTGGACGTACCGGTCATCGCTTCGACGGGTACCAACGACACCGCCCATTCGGTGATGCTGACGAAAGAGGCCGCCGCGGTCGGGGTCCACGCCGTCCTGGCCGTGACGCCGTACTACAACCGCCCGTCACCGGCCGGTCTCTCGGCCCACTTCCGGGCCATCGCCGCAGCCACCGATCTTCCCGTCGTCCTCTACGACATCCCCGTCCGTTCGGGCCGGCGGATCGGTGCCGCGCTCACGATCGAGCTGGCCCGTGAGGTGCACAACATCGTCGGGGTCAAAGATGCCACCGGGGATGCCGCCGCCGCCGCCATCGTGGTGGCCGAGGCCCCGGACGAGTTCGACGTGTACTGCGGGGACGACTCGCTCACTCTGCCCTTCCTGTCCATCGGAGGTGCCGGCATCATCAGTGTCGCCGCCCACTGGGCCGGCCCCGAGTTCGCCGACATGGTCCGCAGCTACCGGTCCGGCGAGGTGGAGCGGGCGATGACCGTCAACCAGCGGCTGGCCGAGTCGTATCAGTTCGAGTCCACCGAGGAGTTTCCCAACCCCGTTCCGGCAAAGGCCGCGTGCAGGGTGCTCGGGCTGGCCGTCGGCCAGTGCCGGCTTCCCCATCCCCCGGCGCCCGCCGCGCTCGACGAGCGGGCCCGCGATGTCGTCTCCAGGGCGAGCCGGCTCAATCCGGCGCACCAGTCGGTTGCCTGACTCCGAGCGGACCCGGCGGCGCTCCGGCGGCGCGAGTCCGAAGAGCGGTGCCGCCAAAGCTCCGTCCGGCGAGCGGGCCAAGGACGCGTCCGGCAACCGGGGCAAGCGGTCATCGGGCCGGAACGCGGCTTCCGGAGCCAAGGGTGGCTCCGGGCAGCAGTCGGGCCGGGCCAAGGCGACCGCCAAGGAGCCGGGCAAGCGTGCGGCGCGGGAGGTGGGCCGCCCCGGCCCCGACGCGGTACGGGTGGTGTTCCTCGGCGGCCTGGGCGAGATCGGGAGAAACTGCGCCTGCATCGAAGTCGAAGGGAGGATCCTCGTTCTCGATGTGGGCATCATGTTCCCGGACCCGGACATGCCCGGCGTCGACCTGGTCCTCCCGGACTTCACCTACCTCCGTGAGAACGCCGACCGGGTCGACGCCGTCATCCTCACCCACGGGCACGAGGACCACACGGGCGGCCTGGCCTACCTGCTCCGTGATTTCCCGATACCCGTCTACGGCTCCGAGCTCACCCTGGCCCTGGCCCGCAACCGGGTGGACGAGGCCGGCATGGCCGATCGGGCCCGGTTCATCCCCGTGAAGGACGGTGAGCGTCGGAGGATCGGTCCCTGCGATGTCGAATTCATACCGGTGACCCATTCGGTCCCGCACGCGTTCGCCACCGCCTTCCACACCCCGCAGGGCGTCATCCTCCACTCCGGCGATTTCAAGATCGACCTCCACCCCGTCGACGATCGGCGGACCGACCTGGCCCGGATGGGTGCCCTGGCCTCGGACCCGGGGATCCGATTACTCCTGGCCGACTCGACCAATGCCGAGGAGCCCGGGTTCACGCCATCGGAGTCGACAGTCGGGGCCACGTTGCGGAAGGTCTTCCTGGCCCGTCCCGACCGGCGATTCATCGTGACCTGTTTCGCCAGCCACATCCACCGGGTCCAGCAGGTGGCCGACGCGGCCATCGCCGGGGGAAGGTCGGTGGCCACCCTCGGGCGGTCCATGCAGAAGAACGTGGCCTTGGCCCGCAGCCTCGATCTGCTGCACATCCCGGACGGGGCCCTGGTCGATGTCGAGGACATCGACGATCTCGATCCCGGTCAGGTGTGTGTGATCTCGACCGGCTCCCAGGGCGAGCCCATGTCGGCACTGTCACGCCTGGCCGCCGGTGAGAACCGGTTCTTCCGGCTGCGTGAGGACGACGTGGTGGTGATCAGTGCCCATCCCATCCCCGGAAACGAGTGGTCGGTGGGAAGGGTCATCGACAGCCTCCACCGACGGGGGGTGGAGGTCATCCACTCCGGTGTGGACTCCGTCCACGTGAGCGGGCACGCCCGCCAGGGCGAACTGGCCATGCTGATGTCGGTGACCAGGCCCGAGTTCTTCATCCCTGTGCACGGGGAGTACCGGCATATGGCCAATCACGTGCGGCTGGCCGCATCGATGGGCATCGCCGGCGACCGGGCCATCCTGTGCGAGGACGGCGATGCGGTGATGCTCGACGCCTCCGGGCTGCGACGGGACGGAACCGTCCCCGGTGGGTATCTCTTCGTCGACGGCAGCTCGGTCGGGGACATCGGCCACGGCGTGCTCCGGGACCGGCTGGTCCTGGCCGAGGAGGGGGTGGTCATGGCCGTGGCCACCGTCGACCTCAAACGGGGCGAGGTGGTGGGCACACCCCAGATCGTGACCCGCGGCTGGGCCTACGACCACGATACCGAGGCCCTCCTCGACGAGGCCCGTGAGCAGGTGGCCAAGGCGCTCGAGCAGGCACTCTCGGCCGGGAGCAACGACCACGAGAACCTCAACCGGGTGGCCCGCAAGGCGCTCGGGCGCCTGGTCGGAGACCGCACCCGCCAGCGGCCGATGATCGTGCCGGTGATCGTCACGGTCTGATCGCCGGCGTGGCCGCCGGCGGGCGGGTGTCCCCATGGGCGGGTGTCCCCATGGGCGGGTGTCCCCATAATGGGGACGCTGCGGGAGTACCCTGTTACGCACTGTGACGACGGCTACCAAGCGACCGGCGGGCCGGTCCGGGTCTTCGCGCCCGAAAGGGGGACCCGCCTCGAAGGCCCGATCGCGCCCTCGGTCCTCGACGGCGACCCGGAAGGCAGGCGCTCACCGGGGGAGGGGGGGGACCGGTTCCCGCCGGGGCGGCGGCGTCCGCGAACGCACAGGACTGACCGCTTCCATGTGGGCCGTCATCGCCGGTCACGCCACCGACCTGTGGGGGGTGGTGTTGGTCACCGTGGGTGTGCTCGCCGGCCTGGCCTTCTATGCCGACTCCCTCGGCCCGGCCGGCCGCTATGCACGGCTGGCGGTCGGCGACCTGTTCGGATGGGGCAGGTTCCTGGTTCCCGTCGTCTCGGTCGGCGTCGGCCTGCTCCTGCTCATCGGCCGCCGCGACGAAGAGGGGGTTCGAGCCGGACCCGAACCCGCCCGCGCCGTGATCGGGGCCACCCTCACCCTTCTGGCCGCGGCCGGACTGGCCGCGCTGGCCGGCGGCTCACCTGCCCTCCGGGACTCGACGGCGCAGCTCTCGTCGGCCGGCGGCTGGGTCGGCGCCCTGGTCGGCAACCCGCTCCGGGACGCACTCGGGGGGTTCGGTGCCGTCACCGTGCTGGTGGCCGTGGTGGTTGTGGCCATGGTCGTCTTCACCGGTGTCTCCGTCAGCTCGGCCGCCCATGGGGTGGTGCGGGCCGCCCGCTGGGGCATCGCCGTGGCCGGTGGGGGACCGGCCGATGACCACGAGGACGACCTCGACGACGTCAATCCGACCGATCCCTTCGGCCGCGCCGTCAAGGCGGGGACCGGAGACGGCGAGGCGATCGCCGAGCCGGTGGTCGACGACCCCGACGAGGCCGGCGAAGTCGACCAGACCGATGAGATCGACCCCATCGTGGCCGACCCGGATCCGTCCGAGGCCACCCTGCTCCCCGCGCCCGCCCGGCCGGTCAAGGGCTCTCAGTTGGAGATGAAGCTGGGACCGACCGTCGGTGACTG
>JBEKOI010000160.1:0-9169 GCA_049521915.1 Acidimicrobiales bacterium
TTCCTCTTGGAACTCGAGGACCACTCGTTTCGGGTCTCGGATCTTGAGGCCTTGTTGCGATCTAGGGATGGCCACTAACTAGTCTGCGCAGCGCAAACTAGTCGTCTCCCCCCGAGCCTCCGGTGGCTTGGGCGTAGACGTCGACGGCAACCGGTTCACAGTTGGTGGCCCCGGCGGTGGCGACGATGTCGACGTTGTCACCCACGGCCAGCGGGCCACCGTCATCGACATAGACATTGGCCGGGGCGCTGGTGAGGTCGAACACCAGGTTCGAAGCGTCGCAGGCTGGGCTCTGTGCGGCCAGCCACGACTGCGCCGAGTCGCTCGAGTCCGAGACCGACACCGTCACGGTCGAGCCGTCCGAGGCCAGCGCGCCCACAGTGCCCTGCCAGCGCTGCCACTGGTCCCAATTGCCGGGGTTGCCTTGCGGAGCCTCGGCGTTGACGTTGACGGCCACCGGCTCGCAATTGGTGGTCCCCGCTGTGCCGTCGATCTCGACGTTGTCGCCCACGGCCAGCGAGCCGCCGTCGTCGACGTCGACGTTGGCCGGGGCGGTGGTCAGGTCGAAGACCAGATTGGTGATGTCACAGCCCGGGCTCTGGGTGGCCAGCCAGGCCTGGGCGGAGCCACTCGAGTCCGAGACGGACACGGTTATCGTCGAGCTGTCTGAGGCCACGGCGCCGATGGTGCCCTGCCAGCGCTGGTCACCGTTGTCGCGGTGGTGGCCATGCCTCGACCCAGCGTGGACGACAAGGGCCACCGGCACGCAGTTGGTGGTCCCGGCCGTGGCCTCGATCCAGACGTGGTCGCCGACTATCAGGGCCCCGCCGTTCTCGACCTCGATGGTGGCCGGCGCGCTCTTGAGGTCGAACGTCAGATTGGTCGGGACACAGGCCGGGTTCTGATTGCTCAGCCAGGACTGCGCTCCGTCGCTCGAGTGCGAGACCGACACGGTCATCGTGGAGCTGTCCGAGGCCAGAGCGCCGATCGTGCCTTCCCAGTACTGGGACTCGTTTCCATCCCCAGGGTTTCCGCCCGGGGCCCGGCCCCAGACGTTGACCGCCACCGGCTCGCAGTTGAGCGTCCCTGCGTTGGCGCCGATTCCGACGTCGTCACCGACCACCAACGTGCCACCACCGTCCACATGGATGCTGGCCGGGGCCGTGATCAGGTCGAAGGTCAGATTGGTGAGGTCGCAGGCCGGGCTCTGGGTGGCCAGCCAGGCCTGAGCCCCATCGCTGGCGTCGGAGACGGAGACCGTCATGGTCGAGCCGTCGCTGGCCAGGGCCGTCACGGTGGCGTGGTAGTACTGCGAGGTGTCGTCGACGCCTCTCCGGTGGCAGTCATGGTTCTCGCTGTCATCAGAGCCGACGCCGACCACCGTGACGTGGGCGCTACCGTTGCTGCAATTGATCCAGTCACTGCCCCACCCGGTATTGATGATGTCCGTCCCGCGTGTGCCCGCGAAGATTGAGGTCTTGCCACGACCACCAAGGAGAATGTCGTTGCTGTTGGGCGACGACGAGGCCCGGAGGGTGTCACGGCCGGGTCCGGCGATCAGGACGACTTGGCCGGGTCCGGCCGCGGTCAGGGTGTTGTTCCCGCTCAGCGCACACACGACGGCACCAGCCCGTCCGACCAGCTGGTGATGGTGGGCGGAGGAGACCACCGTACAGCGGTAGCCATCACGCACGGTCGTCTGCTTCACATGGACAGCACTACGCGGCATGGTCGGCGCCGCGGCCTGGGCCGAGGCCCCAAACCCGAACGCCGACACGATTCCCAGCGCCGCCGCGCCCACCGTGAGGCTGCGCCACGTTCTTGCTTTCGTCCGCTGCATCCTGACCTCGGCTTTCCGGTCGCGTATCGTCGGTAGCCTGCCGACCCCCTCAGAGTACCGATCAGAACTCGCGGTTTACTACCCCAAGATTGATGATCGTCACGTGCTTTGGCGACGGTCAGATGGCCCTCGTCCATCGCCGAATCCCCACACCGCGACCGATGCTCCGAGCCCGTGGATTCGACAATGACCCGACTCCGGGGGTGGTGGAGTCAGCCGGTGTCCGGGTGGGTTGGTGTCGTGCCATTGGCTAGAAGGTTGTCGAATCCATCCGGGATTGAGAGTAATCCAGGTGCAGTGCCCGCTACATCGGTCAACCCGTACTGCCACACGATGGAATAGGTGGTCGGGTCGATGACCACCACTCGGTCGCGATAGTCATCGTTGAGCATGATCAACCCGTTGGGTAGTCGCTCGGCCAAAGACGGTTTCTTCAGCATGGCGTCACCAGCCGATGCGTCGTAGAGCCAGGCGATATGACCCTCACGCGTGAACTCGAGGGCCCGACCCTCGGCTGGCGGGTCATAGTCAGTCATGAGATAGAGATCCGATCCGATCTGTTGAGGGTCGGAGGGGTAGTTGACCGTTCTCATGTGCACCGTCCACACCAGCTTCCCGGCCGGAGTGTACTCATCGATCCACGACCCGTTGATTTCTGAGACCAAGACGTCACCGTCGAGCAAGGGCGTGTCGCCGTTGGGATAGGCAATGGAGACGGGTGGGTCGTGAGTGTCGACGCCATTGCCGATCTGAGCGATGGTCTGGCCCTGGGGTGAGATGAAAAGGATGCGGTTGTTGGAAGCGTCGGCGACCGTTATCGTGCCCGATTTCAAGAGGTAGGCGTCGTCGGGTTGGTCGAGGTAGCCAGGGGCCGAACCCGGTTGGCCCGGATGACCGTACTGCCAGAGGAGCTTCCCCGATGGATAGCCGATCTCGACGATGGTGTGGTTGTCTTCCTGATTGGAGATGATCCCGGTACCACCCTTGATGAAGAAGGCGTCGTCGGGGAAGTAGAAGCCTCCGGGTGGCGGTGGCATGGTGGCCGACGGGTACTGCCAGGTGATCTGCCGGTTGGCATCGAGAGCGATCAGGCGATCGTTGCCGCGATCGGCGATGAGCAGGGTCCCCGAGTAGGGCGAGCCTGCTCCGGAGGAACCCGCTGGGCCCCCGTATGGGCTCGGGCGCAGTGAGATGACCGACTGCAGGGAACCTGGGGCTATCCCCGCCTGGTCGACCCCGGCCTGAGATGTCACCTCCCCTCCGACGATGTAGCCGACGGCTCCGTGTCCTGACGTGACCGAGGTGTAGCCGCCGAAAGCCTCGGCCTGGGGGAGGAGGCCGGCGTTCAGGACCTTACCGGTGGCGGGGACGAACGCATCGATCCGGGTCAGTGTGGTCCCCCCGGGGACCTGGCCGCCGGCAACATAGACAGTGCCATCGATGACAAACGCGGCTGCACCATAGAGCGGCTGGGGAAGATGGCCCACCACCGATACGGTGTGCGTCCTCGGATCGATCTCTTGGATGTCGTTGGTGGCAACTGTGGTGGCCCCCGTCGCTGACGTCTCGCCGCCGAAGGCATAGACCACTGCACCATCGGCGACGACTGCCGGATAGCGGACCGCGAGCCGCAGGTTAGCCACCGGGGTGAAATGTGTACCGTCGACCGTGCTGAGCACCATCGGGAGGTAATTCGTTCCGTCGTACCCTCCGACGATATATGCGATCGGGTGACGGTGGGAACCTGCCGATCCGCTTACGTTGGCGATAGCTAGGTCGGAACGCGGCTGGGGAAGTTTGCCTATCACCACGCCTTGATTGGTCGCTGACCGGCTGGTGGAGCCGGATGGGAGAGATTGCACGGTGGACACCGTGTCCGGAGATCCACCACCCAGGACAATGGCGGATGAGCCGATGACCGTAGCGGCCGCGTCGTGTACGGGTTCAGCGAGCTGGCCCGCTGGGCTCACTGTGCCCGTCCGAACATTGACCGTGGACACGCTTGAGAGAGAGTTCCCTGCAGGAGATATGCCGCCCAGCACGGTGAACCCGGTGCTGCTTGGGACCACCGATTCGCGTGAGAGCGGTGCATCCATTTGCCAAGGTTCTATGCCGGCTTCAAGAGAGTCGGGCTCCTTGGGTCCTGTCGATCTTTCTGCGGTGGCGCCTCGACTCGGATGAGACGGTGACGACCTCCCTCCCAACACCGAGACGAAGACAATGCTGGCGACAACCACAGCAGCAAGAACGGCAACCGTTGTGGCCCGTCGGCGGTTGCGACGAACCCGGCGCGACCTTTCAGTCTGTTGTGCGCTCATCCCACTGCCTGGCCCCGCAGCCACGACTGGCTCTGGACCCGAGTCGTTACGCGGTTGGTCTGCCACCAGTGAGCGAGAGCCTCGGCGTGACCGCGCCCTGCGCGTGATTTGGAATACTTACAGTTTGCACAGATGTAGATGGTGCGAACACTAGGTCCGCAACTGGCTTCGCTGCATCGCCGCTTCAAAGGCCAGATCGAGAGCCGTCGAATCCAGGTCAACGCAGCATCATCTGGTCGTAGGCAAAGTGGAATGGTCATTCGAGCGGTCCTGGATACGCAGCTTCGGCTCGAAGTGCAAGGCGACTTGTCTGGCGACCCATGACGATAACCGCGGCCACGACTGCGAGGATCGCCGTGCTGGCAATGACTGCATCAATGCTCCCCGACATGTGGGTGATGGCATTGCCAGCCAGGTAGGCAACCAGTGTGTAGAACCCGGCCCATACGATCCCACCCGCCGCGTTGGCTGGCAAGAATCGGCTCCATCGCATCCGGCTTGAACCAGCAAGGAACGCGGCATAGGTTCGCAGGATAGAAACAAATCGACCCAAAAACACCACCTTGGGTCCGTGACTGTCAAAGACGTATCGAGCGATCTTGATCTTCCGCTCGTCAAGCCAAAAGTGCTGACCGAACTTACGGATGAACCGGTAGCCGTATCGATCCCCGATCCAAAATCCGACGTTGTCACCGATTATTGCAGCGACCGAGGCAACCACGAACACCACCCAGGGCGAGAGGCGATGGGTATGGCCAGCGTAGGCTCCAGCCACGATGAGGGCCGTCTCGCCAGGGACGGGGATTCCCAGGCTCTCAGCGCCGACGAGAAGAAGGACTGCAAAATAGCCGTACGCTTGGATGAGGTGGCTCACGCTCATAGCCGGGCGTCCTCTAGCGCCCTATCTGGGCTGGAACCGGTGCGCCGCGATTACGAAGATGCCGGTGTTGGGATGAACATTTTCCGTCGGGCAACGGTACGGAACCGGAACAGCACTTTCTCAGGAAGGGCCACACGACGGTCATGTTCACATCGTGCTCCCCGAAGGTGACGAGAGCATGACGGATGCGACTTCACTTCAGCTGAGGATGAGCCGTCACACTCCTACTGCCTTTGTGGTTCCTTCATGCACGCGGGATCTCGAAAGTTGACCTGGGGGGCACCTCGGATTCCCTGGGCAGCTCGACCTCGACGGCAAGCCCGTTCAATGAGACGGCCGTGATGTCGTCGCCGTTGTCGTCACCATGGTGGGCGCCCACTTCATCCCGGTGGAGGAACCCGTGGAGGACGCTTCCACCGGTGACGGCATTCGACATCGAGTCGCTCGCGAAGACGCTTGCCGTTGCTGCCAATCCGCAGGCCAAAGCACCGACGAGCCCAAGCGATGCGACCGAATGCCGGAGGTTCATGCCCGATGCGCTTTCACTAGACGTTAATCCGACGATACGTCATGAGAATGACGGTTCCATGACGGCGCCGGCGTGGCCGGACCCCGTTGGATCAGGGGGACCGATTCCATGCGGCCTGGCCATCACGGCCTCTGTGGCTGCCAGCGGGGTCGAGTTGTTCCAACTTCCAGCCTGGTCGAATTCTGGGGAGCACACTGTTCTCCGCGCTTCCCAACGTTCGGTTCAGCTGTCGTAAAGAACAGGAATTGCGGCACAGGCAAAAACGATCAAAATTATCGGTGCCATGATTATCCAGTTCATCGTGCATCAAGCAGTTGTCGTTGTTGTCTGCTTGCCTCCTCTGCCGAGGATAAGGGGCCAGTTGCAGATTCAGATAAGGGAAAGTGAAGAGCTTCCTATGAATCCGCCCGACTTTCTCGCATGACTTGCCGCCTGGACGGCGCCGACCAACTGATGAGATCTGCAATCACGCCACGGGCGCGAGCTTTGCCCTCCGCTTCCAGATGGCCGCCGAGGTACTCCGAGAAGTGCCGATCGACCCGTCCCCTTTGCTGATCTTCTCATTCGAAGCCCACGAAATTACCGGTGGATCAAGGATGACGCACCGGCACCGGCTGAGCAGAACTGGGGTCTTTTGGCCCCTGTGCTCCAAGATCGGGTCCGCAATACTGGGTTCATGGAGAACACATTTGACTGGGCGAGGGAAGGGCTGCGAAGCACCGGGGCTAATGCGGATATCCGCGATTTGATTGAGTTGCTTGCTCGACACGGCGAAGAGGAGGGCGCCATCCTCAATCGCTACCAACGATTCATGGAGGAAGCGTCCGCCCCTGAGACCCGTTTTCTTGTCAATCTCATTGTTGAGGACGAACGACGGCACCACGGCCTCCTGATCGAGATGGCCAATGCCATTGCTTGGGGCTTGGTGGACAAGAGCGCCAATCCCGTTCTGCCGGACATGACGCACAGGGACGCGGGGAACGCGGCCTTGGCCGAAGAGACGCAGAGTCTGCTCCGGGCAGAGGAACGGGACCACGCAGAGCTGAAGAGACTGCGCAAGCGCCTCCGGCCGTTCACGAATATCGCCCTGTGGGAGCTAGTCGTCGATCTGATGACCCTCGATACCGAAAAACACATTCATATCCTTCAGCTCGTTGCCAAGAACGCTGAGACCGCTTGACACCCGAATCGCGACCAACGGGTAGCCGACGAAGGCCGGTCAGCCTGGGGGCCCTGATCGGCCCGACAGGGTAATGAAGTCACGTGCCCACGAGGGGTCGAAGAAGGTGGACGGGCCCTGCTCGGTCGCGCCCAGTAGCTTGCTGCCGTTGGAGGGTGCGGCCAGGCCTCCTGGAGTGGGCGGATCGTAGGTCACGAAGGTGGGCCAGTAGGGATTGATGTCCAGCTGCATTCCCCTGGTCACGCCGGCTCGGACTAGCAGCCGAGCCAGTTGGAGGGGATTCAGTGCCGGGCCGATGACGTAGACAAGCGCGCCGTCTGCAGTCACCCCGACGCCTGACCGCCACTGCCGCTCGACCCCGGGCACGCTCGACGCACACGACGTTGCGCCGCAGGTCGCTCCCCACGACTGCCAATCGGCGCTGGCTGCCTGGGCGGTTGGTTGACCGCCGGCCACCAGAGGTACCAGATTCTGGCGGATGGCGACCACGTTCGGGGTCATGGTGACGTCACTACCCCAGGCCCCTACCGTCACGGACCCGTCGGCATAGATCACGAGCGACGCAGCTCCGGCGACGAGCGGGTCGATGAGCCGGCCCTCGGTGTAATAGCCGCCGCCGGCCGCGGTCTCCTTGAACCCGCCGTTGAAGGCGGCGACAAGGGATGCCGCCTGGGTGGGTTGGACGGGGGCGGTAAAGCGGTACGGGCCACCACCCGGACTGATCGAGCCCGAGTAGAGCTTCGCCGAGAGGAGTCGGGTGTCCATCCAGGCAATACCGGCGGGCTGAGCGCCACCGGGGGGGACAATGGTCGTCTCGTAGACAGCAGTCAGGCCGCCGACCGGCCGACCAGCTGGAGTCCAAACCCCCTGGCTGCTCGCCGACACCCCTCCAAAGGGTGTCAATGGCAGTGGGGCCGCCAAATGTGAAAAGACCGTGGTGGTCGGGGACCGCGCGATGGTGGTCGCGACGCGACCGGCGCCCGTCGACGACGGCGACGTCGATCCTTCCGACCGTCTCTGGCCGGCCGCGCCGGAGCCGAGCCCACCGCACGAGGCGACGAGTGCCATTCCGCCAGCCACGACCGCCCACGCCGGTGACCGACGCGGGCGCGCGTGGGAGCGTGGGATGAGCACAACGCCAGATTACGGGGTGACCCGGAGCCAGCAGCCTCGCTATCCGCCACGGCTGTCGGGAAGCACGCCGGTACCTCCGATTACCATGGCCAGCGTCCATGACCGCCTCACCGCCGCCCGGGCCTCCGCTCGGCCCCACCATCCGCCCAGGTGACCACCGTCGTCGTCGGCGGCCTCGCCGAACGGCCCTTGTGGTGGTATCGGTGGCCGCGTGCATCGTCGCCAGCGGGGTGGCGTCCGTAGTCGTGCTGACCTCGGGCTCGCCGGGTCGACCTTCGGCCGCGGGTGGGACATCGGCGGGCCAGGTGGCCAGCACCACATCCACCACCGATGTGGACACGACAGCAGCTATTCCGACGACAACGGCGGCGGCGACTCCGACAACGGGTGCCGGGAGCCTGCCGCAGACGGACGAGTTCCCGATGTCGACCTCCCCGCAGTTCCAGGCGGAGATGGCGGCTTTGTGGCAGGGGATAGTCACCGGTTCGCCGGTCGCGGCGCGTCCGGCGTTTTTCCCCGAGGGCGCTTACCTACAGCTCAAGACCATCATCGACCCGGCATCCGACTACACCAACCGTCTGCTTGCCGAATTCGCCGCCGACCTCGTGGCCGCCCACGCGTTGCTCGGTCAGAAGGCAGGAACGGCGAGCTTGGTCGCCGTAAATGTTCCCGAGCAGTACGGCCACTGGATCCCACCCGGGGTGTGCGACAACGGCGTTGGGTATTACGAGGTCGCCAACTCGCGCGTCGTCTACCAAGAGGACGGTGCTGTCCGTTCTTTCGGCATCGCCTCCCTCATCTCGTGGCGAGGGGGATGGTACATCGTGCACCTGGGCGCCATCCTCAGGTCCACCTCCCAGGGCATCGTCGAGGATCCCGAGATCGGACCAGGCAGCTCGCCGGACTCGACCACCTGCTGACGAAATTTGGCTGCGCTCCCCACGAAGGTGCCGTAGGTGAGGACAGCGTCAGCGCCTTTCCGAGAAGGTCGGCGGCATCCCGATCCCGTTCGGGCCGTAGCGGATATGGGATGGATCTCGAATCATGAGGTCAAGAACCACACCGACCTGGAGCCTGTGTGCCTGGAGCCTGGAGCCTGTGATCACATGAGCCTGTGGAGCCTATGGAGCCTGTGGAGCCTGGGAGGAGAATCGAACTCCTGACCTACGCATTACGAGTCGATTCAGATGCCTCTCAGGCTCGTTCGCTGTTGGTCAATCTTGCCCTTGAGCTGCAGATTTGATCCCAGGCGCTGCGAGTCTTCGCGTCGATTTGCCGACGTTTGTAG
>JBEKOI010000161.1:0-9125 GCA_049521915.1 Acidimicrobiales bacterium
GGTCCTGGTGCTCGTGACCTCGGACGCCGAGGATGTGGTCCAGCAGCTACTGGTGGGCCATTGACATGATGCGGGCCGCGTTCTTCGACCTGGACAAGACGGTGATCGCCAAGGCGTCGATCCCGGCGTTCGGACGGCACCTCTACCGAGGCGGGCTGATCAACCGGCGCCTGGTGGCGCGGGCGCTGGTCACCCAGATCATCTATCTCCACCTCGGGGCCAGCGAGCAGAAGCTGGACCGGATCCGCGAGTCGATGCTCCTGCTGACCAAGGGGTGGGAACACGAACAGATCAAAGAGATCGTGCGCGAGGCGCTCGAAGAGACCGTGGAGCCGATCATCTACGCCGAGGCCCTCGACCTGATCGAGGCCCATCGGGCCGCCGGCTACAAGGTGTACCTGGTGTCCGCATCGCCCGAGGTCATCGTGGCGCCACTGGCCGAGCACCTCGGCGTGGACGGCGCCATCGCCAGCCGCCCGGTGGTCGACGACGACGGTCGCTACACCGGGGAGATGGAGTTCTACGCCTACGGCCCCTTCAAGGCCGAAGCCATCCAGGAGCTGGCCAGGCAGGAGGGGCTCGATCTCTCCGAGTCCTCGGCGTACTCGGACTCCTATACCGACCTCCCCATGCTCGAGGCGGTCGGCCACCCGGTGGTGGTGAACCCCGACCGGGTGCTGGCCAAGGTCGCCCGACAGCGCGACTGGGAGGTGATGCAGTTCACCAAACCGGTCCGCCTGCGCGACCGGGTCAGCGTTCCCAGTTGGTCGCTGACCGCGGCTGCAGCCGCCGTAACGGCGGCGGCGTCAGTCGGTGCGCTGATCGCCTGGCGGCTCGCACGGAGACCGCAGCGATAGCTGTTCGGGGTTTGTGTTTCTCGCAGCCGCCCGCGTGTGGGCGGCCCGGGTTGCTCAGGAAGGACGCAGTCGCTTGGCGGCGACGACACCCAAGGCAACGACGATGGCGAGGATCAGAAGCTTCTTCATGAGCAGAGATGGTAACCGTTCCCATCGCGTCCCGCGCCAGCGCTGTCCGCGGCGCTCGCTGTGCGCACGGTGTCGCGGTCCGTACCGTGCCCGCGGTCCACGCAATGTCGCGGTGCGCACGGTGTCGCGGTCCGTACAGTGTGACTCCCGCGGTGGCTACGAGACGGCTCGGACCCGGCCGGCCGCGCGGAGGCTCAGACCGTAAGGAGGTCTCGGGCCCCGGTGTCCGACGAGGGATGCCGCAACTTGGACATGGCCCGCGCCTCGATCTGGCGGATCCGCTCGCGGGTCAGATTGAAATGCTCGCCGACCTCTTCGAGCGTACGCGGCTCTCCCCGGTCGAGACCGAATCGAAGCCGGAGGATCTCGCGCTCCCGCTCGTCGAGGGGTGAGAGCAGCCGCCCGATCTCCTCGGGCAGCAACGAGACGGCGGCCACTTCGAAGGGCGACTCCGCCGACCGGTCCTCGACCACATCGCCGAGCTCGGCGTCGCCGTCCTCGCGAAGGGGCTCCGACAACGAGAGCGGTTCGGCCCGGAACCGGAGGGCCTCGACCAACTTGTCCTCGGGCATCTCGACCTCGGCGCCCAATTCGGCCAACGTGGCCGGCCTCCCGTACTTGAGCTCGAGGCGGGCCTGGGCCTTCTGGACCCGGGCCAGGGTGTCGCCGGCGTGAACCGGCAGCCGGATGGTCCTGCCGGTGTTGGCGATGCCCCTGGTGATGGCTTGGCGGATCCACCAGGTGGCGTAGGTGGAGAACTTGAAGCCCTTCCGCCAGTCGAACTTCTCGACCGCATGCATGAGGCCCAGATTCCCCTCCTGGATGAGATCGAGCAGGGGGAGGCCAGACGCCTGGTACTTCTTGGCGATGGACACCACCAGCCGGAGGTTGGACTGCACGAACGTCTGCTGGGCGCCCTCACCCTGCAGGGTGGTCCGCCTCAGCTCCCGCTTCTTGGCCGGGGTCAGGCCTTTGGGCGCCGCCGCCAGCTGGGCGTCCGCCTCCCGACCGGCCTCGATGGCCTGAGCCAGGCGGACCTCGTCGTCCTTGGTCAGCAAGGGATACTGGCCGATGTCGGTCAGATACAACCGAACCAGATCCTCGTCGTCTCGCTCGAGGCGCTCCTTTGCCAACTTCACCAGGTCCTTCGTTTTCCCCACCTCGTGGGGGACGGCCGACCTTCGCCCAGCGCCACCGACGAAACCGGTACTCGCTGATTCAGGTCTGCGTTTTCGGGCGCAACGATTGCTGCTTTCGAAGTTTACCGGACGCGTCAAGCCCTCCAAGCGACGGGGCCGGTGGCGAGACCTGTTCTGCGGTCACTCCTCAGGCACGGAGGCGGGGAGGACGACCAGCCCGGACCGGGCGCCGGCCCCGACCACGGCCGTCTCCAGGCGCTGGAGGAACTCGTGGACGGCGACCACATCGTGCGGCCGGGTGACCAGGCGTTCCACCAGGCGCTCGCCGGCCAGCCAGTCCTCGATCTCGTCGTTGAGGACCAGCCTCAGGGCCCGGGCGACCGGCCCGTCGGTCACCGGGCCGGTCACGCCGAGGTGGCGCTCGTAACTGGTCACCAGCCGGGGCAGCACCACCCGGTAGAGACCGGCCAGCCGGGGCAGTGCGCCAGGCCGGCCGGCGGGCTCGTCGCCGGCCGGTGGCCAGGTCGACCCGGGCAGGCCGGATGTCGGGACGAACCCGTCCAGGGCGGCGAAGAGGGCGGCGCTGGTGGCCGACGGCACCGTCAGGCTCATGGGGTCCGCTCCGGTGAGGACGGGCAGGCGGTCAGCCCAGAGCTCGGCGTGCCAGGCGTGGCGCAGGCTCTGCTGGTCGAGATGGAGCTTGACGGCGGCCACGGGCATGTCGGTCACCCACGAACCGAGCAGCCCGTAGAGGGCGTTCTCGATCCACCGGTACTCCCCGACCAGCGCGGCGGTGGCGCCGAGGGTCAACGGCAGCGACCCTCCGGCCAGATCGGGGACGGAGACCGGATCCGGGTCGGGGTCGGGGGCGGCGGCGGGGACAGGGGCGGGGACGGCAGTCGTCGGCGCGTCCTGGCCGGAGAGCTCAGACAACCGCCGGCGTCTCCCCGTGCGGTGCGCCCGACCGTGGCCGGGAGGTGGCCGTTCCCGACCGGTAGTGGTTGGTGATGGGCATCCGCCTGTCCTTCCCGAACGCCTTGCCCGAGATCCTGACCCCGGGAGGCATCTGCCTGCGCTTGTACTCGGCCCGGTCGACCAGGTCCACGACCCGGCCCACCGCCTCGGGGTCGTACCCGGCCCGGATCAGGTCGTCCGGTGAGCGGTCGCCTTCCACGTAACCCGCCACCACCGGGTCGAGGACGGCGTAGGGGGGCAGCGACTCGTCGTCGCGCTGGTCGGGACGCAGCTCGGCCGAGGGCGCCTTGGTCAGCACCGGGTCGGGGATGAGGTCGAAGCCGGCCCGCCGGTTCCGGTGGCGGCACAGTGCGTAGACCAGGGTCTTCGGGACGTCCTTGATCACCGCGAACCCGCCGGCCGAGTCCCCGTAGAGGGTCGAGTACCCGGTGGCCATCTCGCTCTTGTTGCCGGTGGTCAGCACGATCCATCCCTTGGCGTTGGACAGCGCCATGAGCAGCACGCCCCGGATACGCGACTGCAGGTTCTCATCGGTCAGCCCGGTGGGCGGGCCCGGGATCAGCGGGTCCAGCGTGGCGGCCAGGGCCCGGTGGGCCTTCTCGATGGAGGCGGTGGCCACATCGATCCCGAGGTTGGCGGCCAGGGTCACCGCATCGGCTACCGAGCCCTCGCTCGAGTAGCGGGACGGCATCGTCACCCCGTAGACGTGCTCGGGGCCCAGCGCGTCGACGGCGATGGCCGCCACCAGGGACGAATCGATGCCGCCGGACAGCCCGATCACCGCGTCGGCGAACCCGTTCTTGCCCAGGTAGTCGCGGGTGCCGAGCACCAACGCCTCGTAGACCTCGGCCTCGGGATCGAGGACGGCGGCCACCGGGGCCGCTACCGGAGCGTCCGCCGGCCGTCGGGAGGCGGTGGTGACCACGATCGCCCCGGTGCCGGCGTCCTCCTCGCCCGTGCCCGAGGCCGGGTCATCGAGGTCCACGTCGGCCACCAGTACCTGTTCCACGAACTGGCCGGCCGAGGCCACCAAGGCGCCCCCGGGTCCCATGACCAGGGATGCACCGTCGAACACCAGTTCGTCCTGGCCACCGACCTGGTTCACATAGACGACCGGGCATCCGGTTTCCCCCACGCGCTGGCGCAGCACGGTCAACCGCTCCTCACGCCGTCCGCGTGAGTACGGGGAGGCGTTGAGGTTGACCAGCAGGCGGGCTCCGGCCGCGGCCTGGGCGGCCATCGGTCCCCCGGCCACCCACATGTCCTCGCAGATGGTGATCCCGACCGGCACGCCGGCCACCACGAACCGGAGCGGGGGGTCGTCGCCCGGGACGAACCACCGCTGCTCGTCGAAGACCCCGTAGTTGGGGAGCAGGCGCTTGCGGTAGCGCCCGATCACCTGGCCCTCCGCACACAGGGCGGCGGCGTTGAACAGCCGGCCCGAGGGGTCACTGTCGACGTAGCCGATGACGGCCGCGCAGCTCCCGGCAGCCGCGGCGACCCGGGCGAAGACGGCCTGGTTGTCGGCCACGAAGGCCGGTCGCCCGAGCAGGTCCTCGGGCGGGTAGCCGGTGATGGTCAGCTCCGGGAACACGGCCAGGTCAGCCCCGCCCTGTTCGGCCGCGTCCAGCGCCGCCGCGATCCGCCGCGCGTTGCCGTCGAGGTCGCCCACCACGGTGTTGATCTGGCACGCGGCCACGCGCACTCGGGGCATGCCGTCAGCCTACCGGGGTCGCTTCCTGGCCTTTTCTGCCCTGCCCCGAGACCCGCCTGGTCCCGGGGTTGCCCGCCACCCCGGGAGATGTCGTCATCCGGACCGGCTGTCAGCTCCGGTACGCTCGTCAGCGGTCGCCCCGTGGCTCAGTTCATGCTCCGTTTACAGTCGGGTAACGGAGGAGAAATGGCTCGCTGCGATAGTGGACTGTCCTTGGACTCTCACCTGCCAGCGGCACGGCAGCAGTCCGGCTCGGTGGCTCGTCCCCCGGGACGGGTGAGGCACGTTGAGCAGAGGGCGCCGAAGTACCAGAGCAACCGAGCAACAGAGGAGTTCATGTGCCTTATCAAGCTGAGTACATCTGGATCGACGGGACGGAGCCGTCACCGCTCCTGCGGAGCAAGACCAAGGTCATCAAGGACGGCGAGGACCCGGGAATCTGGGGATTCGACGGGTCGAGCACCAACCAGGCGTTGGGGCACGATTCGGACTGCGTGCTCCGGCCGGTGTTCATGGTCCCCGACCCGCTGCGGGGACCGGACGACAAGCTGGTCATGTGCGAGGTCGAGCTCACCGACTTCACCCCCCACCCGACCAACACCCGGGCCAGGCTGCGCGAGGTGGTCGAGAAGTACGGCAACCAGGAACCCATGTTCGGGATCGAACAGGAGTACACGTTCATCAAGGAGGGTCGGCCGTTGGGCTGGCCCGCCCTCGGCTACCCGGCTCCCCAGGGCCCCTACTACTGCGGGGTGGGGGGCGACAAGATGCCCGGGCGTGAGATCGTCGAGCTGCATACGGCCGCCTGCATCGACGCCGGCATCGGCATCGAGGGCACCAACGCCGAGGTCATGATGGGGCAGTGGGAGTTCCAGGTGGGCGTGCTCTCGCCGCTCGACGTCTCCGACCACCTATGGGTGGCCCGCTGGTTGCTCTTCCGCATCGCCGAGGACTTCGGGGTCTACGCCACCCTCGAGCCCAAGCCCATCATGGGCGACTGGAACGGGGCCGGCGCCCACACCAACTTCTCGACCAAGGCCATGCGCGAGGACGGCGGCTGGGATGCCATCATCGCCGGCTGCGAGGCCATCGGGAAGCGGATCGACGAGCACATCGCCGTCTACGGCGTGGGCATCGAGAGCCGCCTGACCGGGGCGCATGAGACCGCCCACTTCACCAAGTTCAGCTACGGGACGTCGGACAGGGGTGCCTCGATCCGCATCCCCTGGGCGGTGGCCAAGGCCAAGAAGGGTTGGCTGGAGGACCGTCGTCCCAACGCCAACATGGATCCCTACCAGGTGACCGCGGTCCTCGTGGAGACGGTCTGCGGCGACGCGGCGGGAGGCTGACGGCTGACGGGCCCGAGGCCTGGTCCACCCCCCCGGACCGCCCTCGATCCGGCCCGCCGGCCATCGGCTGAGACGAACAGAGCCGGGTCCCTCCGGATCCGGCTCTGTTCGCACCTCCCGGCTCTTCGTCGACCTACCTCCTCACGGCCTGCGACAATGGAAGCATCAGCACCGACGATCCCAGCGCAACCACCCCGGCGTCCCCGGAGGTGCCAGACCCCATGAGGAGTCAAGAGGAGTACGTCCTCCGGACCGTGGAGGAGCGCGGCATCAGGTTCGTCCAGTTGTGGTTCACGGACGTGCTGGGAACCCCCAAGACCTTCAGCATCACCCCCGCCGAGCTGGAGAATGCCCTCGACGAGGGGATGACGTTCGACGGGTCGGCCATCGACGGCTTCAGCCGGGTGCAGGAGAGCGATGTGCTGGCCCGGCCCGATGCCAACACGTTCCAGCTGCTCCCGTGGCACGGTCACGGTCAGGGGGCTCCGGCCACCGATGCCCCCGAGGTCCAGGTGGCCAGGGTGTTCTGTGACATCGTGAACCTGGACGGCTCGCCCTTCCAGGGCTGTCCCCGCCATGTGCTGCGTCGGACCCTCGACCGGGCCCACGACCGCGGTTTCACCTTCTTCGCCGCCCCGGAGATGGAGTATTTCTATTTCGCCGACGCGGACCCCTCCCATCCGCCGGTCGCACTCGACTCGGGCTCCTACTTCGAACTGACCGTGGCCGACCGGGCCAGCGACATCCGCCAGCGCACCGTGCTCACCCTCGAGGAGATGGGCATTCCCGTGGAGCACGCCCAGCACGAGGACGCACCCAGCCAGCACGAGATCGACCTGCGCTACACCGACGCCATGACCATGGCCGACACGGTCATGACCGTACGGCTGGTGGTCAAGGAGATGGCCCGCCAGCAGGGGGTGTTCGCCAGCTTCATGCCCAAGCCGCTGGCCGGCGTCCAGGGTTCGGGGATGCACACCCACATGTCCCTGTTCCGGGGGGACACCAACGCCTTCATCGACCTCGAGCGCCCCGGTGGGCTGTCGGAGGTGGCGGAAGGGTTCATCGCCGGCCTGCTGCGTCACGCCCCCGAGATCACCGCGGTGACCAACCAGTGGGTCAACTCCTACAAGCGCCTGGTCTCGGGGTACGAAGCCCCCATCCACGTGTCCTGGGCCCACAACAACCGCTCCGCCCTGGTGCGGGTTCCCGTCGTCAAGCAGGGAAAATACGAGTCCACCCGGATCGAGTACCGCTCGCCCGACAGCGCCTGCAACCCGTATCTGGCCTTCGCCGTCATCCTGGCCGCCGGCCTGGAAGGCATCGAGAAGGGATACGGGCTGCCGCCCGAGGCCGACGCCAATCTGTTCGCGGTGAGCCCCGAGGAGCTCGCCAACAAGGGGATCCTGCACCTTCCGGGCAGCCTCAACGAGGCCCTCGGGCTGATGGAGTCGTCGGAGCTGCTGGCCGAGACCCTCGGCGAGCACGTCTTCGAGTGGTTCATCCGGAACAAGCGGGCCGAGTGGGCCGAGTACAAGGCGCACGTGACCCAATTCGAGCTCGACCGCTACCTGCCCCTGCTGTAATAGAGGGCCAGAACCACCTGTACCTCACCGCGAAGGGGGAAGAACGCCATCGAACCGCTGCTGTGCTTCCCCACCGCTCCTCCGAGCCCCGTGACCGCCGTGCTCGACCGCGCCGGTTACCCGTGGTTGGGCATCGACAAACCCGAGGCGGCCGAGACCGAGGAGCCCGAGGACGGGTGGTCGGGTGCGGTGGTCTGCAGTGGAGGCGACCCCATCGGGGCCTTCCTCCTCTGTCGCCACCTGCGGAAGCGCGAGGTACCCCTGGCGCCGGTGATCGTGGTGGTCCCGGTCGAGCAGCTGGGCGAGCTCGAGCTGCGGGAGGACCTGTTCGACGACCTGTGCCTGGAGCCGGTCAACGCCGACGAGCTCGGCGCCCGGCTGGCCCACCTCTTCTGGCGCACCGGACGGGGTCTTCGCCCCGACCTCCTCGAGCACGGTCCGCTGGTCCTCAACCTGGAGACCTACCAGGCAGCGGTGGCCGGCAAGGTGCTCGACCTCACCTACATGGAGTACGAGCTCCTGCGGTTTCTGGCCGCCCGGCCGGGCAAGGTCTTCACCCGTGAGACGCTGCTCAGCCGGGTCTGGGGCTACGAGTACTACGGCGGGGCCCGGACGGTGGACGTCCACGTACGCCGGTTGCGGGCCAAGCTGGGCGAAGAGCACGCCCACCTGATCCAGACCGTGCGCTCGGTCGGCTACCGGTTCGGCCAGACCGCCTGGACCCCCTGACCGGTCACCCAGCAGACGAGGTCGGAGCGTAGGCCCAGACCTCGACCTCGACGGCGGCTCCGGCCGGGAGGGCCAGGACGGCCACCATCGACCGGGCCGGACGGTGGCGGCCGAAGAAGGCCACGTAGGCGTCGTTGACGGCGGGGAACTGGTCGGCGTCGGTCACGAACACCGTGGTCTTGACCACCTGCTCGAGCGTGGCGCCGTTGTCGTGGAGCAGCTTCTCGGCGTTGGACAGGGCCTGGGTCATCTGGGCCGGGGCGCCACCGTCGACCAACACCGGTGCACCGGGGGCCGCGGTCGCGGTTTCGGCCCGGCGGCCCGGTGGTTGGTGCAGGCCGAGCTGGCCCGAGCAGATCAACCACGGTCCGGCTCGGACGATCGGCGTGTAGGGACCGATTGGTGCGCTCATGGCAAGCTCTCCTGACGGTTGAGGGTTCGCATCGCTGAATCCGGGCAGCAATCCCAGCGGTACACAGGGGGACGCCTGGTTTTTGAATTTGGCCTAATTATCGCCTACAGCCGATAGCTCGGACCAATTATTATCGTCTGCAGCCGATAATTAGGCCATTTCTGGCCGCGAAGACATCCACTGGGAACACCCGCCGGCGCCCGGTTCCGGGGCCGGGGCCGGGAGCGGGAGCGGG
>JBEKOI010000162.1:0-9107 GCA_049521915.1 Acidimicrobiales bacterium
CGGTTCGCCCATTCGGGGGTGGCGCAACTGGCAGCGCGCATGATTCTGGTTCATGAGGTTGGAGGTTCGAGCCCTCCCCCCCGAGCGCTCACGTTGCTCTCCCACGGGGGCGGTGTGGCTGGTTTGAGAAGAGAAATCGAGGGCCGCTCCGACAGGATCGGCTCATCAGGGTCCCATCGTCTAGAGGCCTAGGACACCACCCTCTCAAGGTGGAGACACGGGTTCGAACCCCGTTGGGACTGCTCAGCAAAGTGGCTGGTCAGAGGCCATGTCGGCGGCCGCCTTGCCTGGGGATATCACGCCCGAACAGGCTTCGTGCGCGCCACGTGAGCGAGGCTTCAATCGACGAGCCGTTGCGGGACCGTCACAGGGCCGGCTGGCCTACTCTCTGCTCGGTGGGCGAGAAGCGGCAATTCGGTTCGGTCGTATGGGATCAGTGGTTGCAACTGTTGGTCTCGCCTGGAACAGCCCGATTGGGCATGCTTTGGTGGGTCACCGACCAACTGGGACCTGGTCCGCTCCAGTTCTCTCATACGCGGCCAGGAAGACTCGGACCGCCTGAGTTGCTAGGCGGTCGCGCTCGGCCGGAGATGGGCGTTCTGTGGGGCAGAACTGGGCCCTGTCTTGGGGAATGCCAAGGACCAGGTAGGCAAAGTGCGCGGCGGCGAGCCTGGCATCACCCAGGTTCAGCAGCCCCCGCTCCTCGAAGCGGCGGAGGGCGCCGGCGATAACGTCGATGGCGCGCCAGGGGGCTTGCTCGTAGTAGGTGCGCGCCAGGTCGGGAAACCGTTCGGCCTCCGAGATGACGAGGCGCCGCAGGGACAGCACGTTCGGCCGTAACACTCCGTCGATGTAGCGCCGGGCGAGGTCCGTGAGCACGATGCGCAGATCGGCAACAGTGCTGATGTCAGTGGCGTACAGGGCCGACGTGAGCTCCGTGATGATCTGCTCGGAGTTGGCTGTCACCCCGAGCACGATCTCTCGGAAGAGTTGCTCTTTGTCCTCGAAGTGGCTGTACACGGTCGGTTTGGACACAACGGCGTCGGCCGCGACCTGGTCCATGCTGGTGCTTCGGTAGCCATCTCGAAGGAAGAGCGTCGTGGCCGCATCCATGATCGCCTGACGCTTGCGTGCTGACCGCCGGTTACCGCTGACCGGGTCGGCTCCGACGTCTACCTGCTCTTCGTCGTTGTGCTGCATTGACGTCACAGGTTTGGAACTCCGGCTTGGCATTCCCACCTCCCGATTGCACTAGACAGTGTAGCAGCGATCATTTACTATACCGTACAGTGTAGTTTCGATGACCTGCTCGAAGGTTGGCAGGGAAGGAGTGAGCCATGACAGTCGCGGAAACCAGGGGCAGGTTCGATCACCCGGAACCACAGACATGTTCAACCAATGCAAACGTCACCCGAAGTTTGCTCGGCTACCTCGCCCTGGCCGGGCCCTTCTACGTCGTGGTGTCCCTGGCCCAGGCGTTGGCACGAAGCGGATTCAACCTGACCCGAGATGAGTGGAGCCTGCTCGCACTCGGCCGCTTCGGATGGATCCAGGTCGTCAATCTGATCGTGACCGGCGCCATGACGATTGCCGGCGCAATCGGCGTCCGGCGTGCCCTGGGGCGTTCCGCCGACGCGGGCTTGTGGGCTCCCAGACTGCTCGTCGGGTACGGCGTCGCATTGGTTGCTGCAGGCATCTTCCGCGCCGATCCCGCCGATGGGTTCCCATCGGGGCCACCGAGCGGCCCTACAGGCCAGCTGAGCTGGCACGCAACCCTGCACGTCTTGTCGGGGTCGATCGGCTTTGGTTGCCTGATCGCCCTGTGCTTCGTGTTCGCCCGCCGGTACACCCGCCGTGGGCAACATCGTGCCGCTGGGGCCTCCCGGGTTGTCGGCGTCGTGTTCGCCATCGCCTTTGCCGGAATAGCGACTGGGGCGACAAGTGCGGCGATCAACCTCGGATTCACGGCCGCCGTCGTCGCCAGTTGCGCCTGGATGACCGCGGTGGCGGTCGACCTTTATCGGGGGACGAGGCTTGAGGAGCAGGAGCAGGCCTTGAGCAACGAGTGAACTTGGACCCAGTCGCCCGGGCATGGGCGACTGAGTTCGTCGGATGGTTCGCAACGTCGATGAAATGATCTGAGAGGAGACGAGAGATGACTCAGAGCGTGGAGTTCCAAACGACGGTCGCCTCGACCGGCAATAAAACAGGGATCGTCGTTCCTGACGAGCTCATCGAACGTCTGGGCGCAGGACGCCGCCCAGCCGTCGCGGTGAACCTGAACGGCTATGAGTACCGCAATACGGTAGGCGTGATGGGCGGCAAGCACATGGTGAGCATCAGTGCTGCGGTCCGCAAGGCGACCGGCCTCAAGGGCGGCGATCCGATCTCGGTGAGACTGACGGTCGCGGACACTCCTCGGCAGGTCGACATTCCAGACGACCTCGCCCGTGCCTTGTCTGCCGAGCCGGACGTGGCCGCGTTCTTCGCCAAGCTCTCGAACAGTCTGCAGCGATACCACGTCGACAACATCAATGGAGCCAAGGCGCCGGAAACGAGGCAGCGGCGCATCGATAAGGCGATCTCCCTCTTTCGACAAGGTAAGCAGCGCTAGAGAGTATGACTTGCAAAAGTTCTCAGATCGGCGAGGTGTTCAACACACCTTTCAGGCTCGGAGGACTGGATGCTTACTCTCCGCTAGCGGTTTGATACTCCCTCGGAATGGTCGCCCGAGCATCCTGCTGATGAACCAGTTCGACAGATCCGACGTTACGACGATGGCCCCAAACGCGCGGGCAACAATCCCGTTGAGAGTGCCCCCGACCACCTGCAACACCGGCTGAGGGTCGCTTCTTTCGTTCAGAACCGATTGGGTGCTCGCGCTCCGCGAACTGCCCATCAACGGCACCCTGGGGGCACCCCCGTCCCGTGCGGTTAGTCGACGACGTTGTCTGGGATGTTGAACCTCACGACGCCTGTGGGGACAGAGAGGGCGACCGTGCTGTAGATCCCGCCGCCTGAGACGGCGGTGTTGGAGTTGACGCTTACCGAGGTGGTGAGACTCACCGCTCCTCCATTGTTGTAGATGCCGCCACCGTTGCCGCTGGAGGCGTTGCCGTTGATGCTGACTCCGCCTCTGAACGCCGCGGGTAGCGACTACTTGAGTTGGGTGAAGAACATGACCTGAGTTGCCCACGCCAACAGTTTCGGGCCGTCGGGCCCATGCGGATCCCACAGGGCCACTTCGGCAGAGGCATATCCATCGTTGGCGAAGTGCGCTCGATTGTGGTTGAGGATCCAAGGCCCAGTCGGCAAGCCGTTGAGATGCACGGTGAGATCCACGCTTGGCGCGAACCAGTCACGTTCGGTCGGTTCGACTTTCTCGAAGACGGCGGCGGGCATCATGTCAGCCGCGACGAGCAGCGCCAGCTGATCGAACTGACCGCTCTCGTCGGCGGGAAGATGCTCGAACTTGATCCAAGTTGCAACTTCCGCCGCATCACGCTCAGAGGTATCCCAAGGAGCGTGCCCGAGGGCAGGGCGGCCCTCAATGACCCCTCTCCAGAATTCAAAGAGAGGCTCGCTCGGCAAACCGGACTCGGGCGGAGGAGGGTCGCGAAACGATACGCACTCCTCAGGTGGGGGCACGCGAGGCATCTCGAGCTCGGTGTATCTGAAACCGGGGCGCTCCTGCCCGAAGGCGGCGAGCGCTGTGAATCCTGCACGAGCGCCAACTGCGCGAATGCTCGCTTGCACCTGGGAGATCGAGCGACCGTCGCGAATGACTCCGACCTCCACCTCGACTGGACCAACCGGAACCGGACTGGCGAACACGCCGTGAAATGAGCGGAGCGACTGTCCCGTGCCGAGTTCGGCTTCCATTGCCCGTGCGGCGATCGCTGCGACCACCCCGCCTTGTGCGGCAACCGCCAAGTTCCACGACGGAGAAATCGTGGCCGAGTAACGCCCCTCGCCGACGCGTGTCACCACAGTGGATTCCCAAGGGTTCGCTCCCACGACGTTGGATGCTAGGGGAACGATCGACTCAATCAGAAGGTGAATGCTCCACGCCGGGAACGGGGTGACCTCTATCACCGACCTGGAGGCGTTATCGACCCTGGCCGACCGGCACGTTCGATGACATGGACTTAACCTGGTGATATGAGGCAGGCGACACGCACGGGTGCGCTCCTGACAGCCAATGTCGTTGGGGAACTGATGGCAGCGTGCGGTAGCGGTACCCCGAGCGCCGTGGAACACGGACGCACGGCCCTTCCACCTCCACGAGCGCACACCGCCCCATCCTCACTGTGCAGGACCTACTTCGGCTCTCCTGCCTCTATCGCCAAAGAGTTTGGGGCCGCATCACTGAAACCGACTTCCTCGGGACCAGAGCCGCAGCACGCTTACAGCATCTTCCAGTGCTCCTACCTGGGACCAGGGCCAACTCGGGACAGAAGTGACAGTGCTCTCACCATGACAACGCGCGATTTCTCGACTGACAACAACTTCGAGCAAACTTACGTTGGCAAGGCTGGCGACATGTACGCATATGCAGCACCTGACCAGTTCACCAACTTCCACGTTTCCCGGCACATTCAGGTGTGGCTGGAAAGAGCGGCAGGGGCGAAGTCGACCAAGTAGATGGCCGACGGTCTAGTCCAGAGGCTCGTGTGGGGTGACCCTGATCGCTGCCGGTTGGGTGGGGCACGCGAGGTTCAGCTTGCTACCTCAGGGTCGTTCGGAGTCCATCGAAAGAGAACCCTTGCCGTCCAACGTCGGTGGTCCGGATTGGGCACGGCATTCGGCCCGACTGGCGACGCCGCCCTTCCGGGTCTGATCAAGTCGGCCTTCGGGCAGGAGAACGTCAGTGCCTCGGTCCTGCAGATGGCGATGGTGGCGGGCACCGTGGCCGATGGTGGTGTCGAGATGACTCCCCTTCTCATGGAACAGATCCGCGACTCCCAAGGGGATCTGGTGGAGGCCTACATCCCCAAGCCGTGGATGCAGCCGATGTCGGTGCAGACCGCGGCCACGCTGACCACGTTCATGGTCGCGGTGAGTCGACCGAACGCTCCATCGCCTGGGGCGGTCCTGCGCCACATGGAGGCGTGGAGCCTGAAGCGCAGGCACTCACGCTCAAGCTACTGATCGGTGGTGCCGATGGTCCGGGGACGACACATTGCGGTTCGGGGGTGATCGCAAATCATGCGGGGCCCAGCGCAGCCAGGCTGCTCGCGTGTCTTCGATCTGGCGCTTGAATATCCCCCACTAACGACCGGCAAGGTGGACGATGGCTTACCGACCCACAGACGGCGAGCGGGCCGACCACGTGAGCCCCAACCGTCGACATCCGAATCGCACACCGACCTGGATGGCCGTCACAGGTACGGCGGCCGCCATGCTCATGGCTCTAACAGTCCCGCTGGTTTCGACCTTCCCAGCCGGCGCGGCGGTGCCGAAGGGTTCCGTGCCGGCCAACTGGAACAGCGATCCCAACGCCAGTTGCGGCTCGTGGCATCAAGCCACTCCTCCCGGGGCCGGTTATGTCGGAACGGTCTCGCTCAGCGGCGGTGGCGGCGGCATCGGGGGAGCCGACCAATTTCCACCGTTCGACTACACGCTACCGGCAGGTGGCCAGGGCGGCCTGGTTTCGACCGGGGTGGTCACGGAAGGATCAACCGTCTCCGTCTTCACCGCCTGTGGCGGAAGGAACCAGGACACCAACAGCGGTGGGGCCGGGTACGGCGGAGGTGGATCCGCCGGGACGGGCACGCAGGAAGATGGCTACGACGGAGGATCCGGGGGCGGGGCCTCGATCCTCTGCCTGGGATCGGTCACCTCTTCTTCCGGCTGCACCACGCCGTTGGTCATCGCCGGGGGCGGAGGCGGTACCGGAGCAGGCTACGACTGTGGCACTGCTGACGGTTGGGGCGGTAGTGGCGGTACGGCGGGCACAGGGTCCCCGGCCGACGCCAACGGTTGGGACGTCGCCAGCGGCCAGGGCGGTTCAGACGGGTTCGGTGTCGCCGACCCTCCGGACCCACCACCGGATCTGGGCAGTTTCGGGGATGCCGGCGGTGGCGGTTCGTCCACCCAGGGCGGCGGTGGTGGGAGCGGCCCCGGCTACAACGGCGACGACGGAGCCGCCAACTTCCCGGGTCAGTCGACCGGGGGTGGGGGCGGGAACGGCCACAACGCAGGTGGCGGTGGCGGTGGCGGTGGCTATACCTCCGGCGGTGGTGGTGGGGGGGACTACTGCGTCGTCGGCGCCGCGGCCGGTGGTGGCGGTGGCGGCGGGGCGTCCGGGATCAACCTGGGGTACTCGTCGAGCGCCAGCTTCACCGGTGGCGCCGACGGTGCGGTCCAGCTTGTTTCTCCCAATTCCTGCACCACCGGTGGCAATACCTACACCCAGAACGGCGGGTGCCCTGGGTACGTATCGCTCGAGTGGACCCCGGCCTCGACCGTGCCATCCATCAAGACGATGCTGCCGACCTCCGGACCCCAATCGGGCGGTGGGACCGTGACCTTTACCGGAAGCAACTTGGCTCCGGTCAGCGCGGTCACGTTTGGCGATTCAGCTGACGCCACAATCGTGTCACAGACTCCGAACAAGGTCGAGGTCACCGTCCCGCCGGAAAGTATCTTCGACTACGGGGAGCCGTCGGTGGGGGTGGAGCTGTCCACTGCGGGGGGCACCGCCTACCAGTCCTACAGCTATACGACGAGTCCGTCGGCCCCCACCGTCACATCGATGGTTCCCAACTTCGGCCCCATGGCGGGCGGCACGGAGGTGACCCTCACCGGCACCAACCTGGCCGGGGCCACCCACGTGGGCATGGGGTTCACCGACTCGATGAAGATCGTGTCGGACACCGCCACCAAAATCGTGGCCAGTACCCCGGCGGAGAACGAGGGCGCCTATTCCGTTCCGGTGACCACTCCCACCGGTGGGACACTTGCCCCAATTGACTTCACCGTCTACGGCACACCGGTGGTCACCACCACCTCCTTGCCATCAACCCAGGTTGGTGTGCCGTACTCGGCAGCCCTTGCGGAAAAAGGCGCAGCCCCGCCGGTCACCTGGTCGATCGCCAGCGGTGGAACCTTGCAAACCGGGCTATCACTCGATCCCGCCACCGGGGTGATCAGCGGTACGCCCTCGGTGGCCGGATGGGCGACGTTGCGCTTCAAGGTGGTCGATGCCGACAACCTGTTCGGAGAGAGCGGGGATCTGATACTGAAGGTCAACGCGCTACCCACGTCGACCAGCACCACAATCATGCCGCTGAACGACAGCTACGGGGCCCCCGTTACCTTTAAGGCCACCGTGACGTCGTCTTCCGGTACGCCGACGGGGACAGTGGCGTTCACCTCTGGCGGCACGCCTCTCTGCACCGCCTCGCTGGTGACTGGTACTGACTCTGGCTCGTGCTCCACCAGCACCACTGCGGTCGGCACAAACCAGACGGTGATCGCCACCTACTCGGGGGATTCCATGTATGCGGAGTCGAGTCACTGGACCGGCGGTTTCGACGTGGGAAAGTCCATCACCACGACCAACGTCACAGCAAACCCCAGCACGACATCGTATGGCACCGACGTGTCCTATTCGGCCCAGGTCGTCCCTCCGTACAGCGGAGCGGGTATCGCCCCGCCGACCGGCAAGGTGGTGTTCACCTCGGGCCCGATAGCGCTGTGCTCAGCGTCCGTCTCGAGTGGGACCGCCACTTGCACGGGGGGCACGCCTACACCGAGTCCGGCGGCGGTGGTCACAGCCACCTACGCCGGGGACGGCAACTACCAGGGGTCGGCCGGTACAGCACCGATGAACGTGTCCAAGGGACAAGCATCGGTGACCTCATCGGTCTTCCGCCCCGATCTCACTTACGGGGAAACGGCGACTTACTACGCCTATGCCACCGCCGCCACAGGTACTCCTACCGGCTCGGTGACCTTCGTGACCGAGGGCGGGATGACACTCTGTACGGCAACGCTCTCCGCGGGTAACGGCTCGTGCACCTCGAATGCGGCGGGCCCCGCCGGCGCCATCGTCGTCTACGCCAACTACTCCGGCGATGCCAACTTTGCCGCGATCACCGACAGCTACGCCACAAGGTCGCTCATCGATGTCAGTGCCACGACCCCGATCGTGAAGGTCAGCGTCGATCCGATCCTTTCGGTCTTCGGGGCTCCGCAGACCTACTCCGCCAAACTCCTCGGCAGCGGGCCTCTCGCTCCGACCGGTACAGTGACGTTTAGCGTCAACGCCACCAACTTGTGTTCGGCGACCTTGGCCAAGGGGTCGGCCTCTTGTGCGCCGCCGCTCGTACCGGGCGGCATCGGCTACACCGTTGTGGCCACCTACTCCGGGGACGACGATTATCTGGGGGCCCAAGGCCAAGCCACGACCAGCGTCTTCGCGGCCCCGACCACCACCGTGACCCACGCCACACCGAACCGGACAGTCTTCGGCCAATCGGTCAGCTACTCGGCCACCGTGACCTCGTCGGTTGGCACCCCGACCGGGACGGTCAACTTCACCGACGGATCGAGCAGGCTGTGCACTGCATCGCTATCGGCCGGTACTGCCTCCTGCGCCTCGAGCACAGCGCCGGTCGAAGTCGCCACCGCCACCGCCACCTACACAGGAAACGCGGACTTTGCCTCATCGGCTGGGACCACTCCGATCACCGTAGACAAGGCCCAATCGATTACCACTCCTTCAGTCGACCCGCATTCGGTGGCTTACGGGTCGTCGGTCACCTATGGGGTCTTAGTGACCGGCCAGTTCTCCGGGACGCCCACCGGCACGGTGACCTTTATGACCGGAACCACCGACCTTTGCACTGCCACGTTGGCCGGCGGGAGCGCCAGTTGTACCAGTACGAAAGCACCTGGGGGAACGGACACCATCACGACCACCTACTCAGGTGACACGAGCTTCATCGGATCGACCGGCTCCATCCCGCTCACGGTGGTGCGGGCACCCACCACTGCCAAGGCATCAGTCGACCCGGTGACCATTACCTATGCCAACAAGGTCGGCTTCTCCGCCACAGTGAACGGCCCCGACGCCGCGCCCGTCGGAGGCGGCACTGTCC
>JBEKOI010000163.1:0-9063 GCA_049521915.1 Acidimicrobiales bacterium
CCAGCTTGTCCGCATCGCGCTCCTGGAATCCGCTCAGCAGGGCCATGAGGGTGACCCCGATTGAATCCTGGTCGGCCTGCGGGAGGGATGAGAGGTCGTCCATAGCCCAGTCCTCCTAACGGGAGTGGATAAGCACGCGCAGATTCATTGTGGAGGACCGGGTCGGTTGGGTGCAAACGATGAAAGACGGCCTCGTCACAATTGAAGGCAGCCGCATATCCGGCAGCGTTCTGGGATACCCCGCCTACGATCAGGCCATTACGAGGTGTACAGGTTCGAATCCTGCCGTGGGTTCACACTGCCGTGGGTGGGCACACGCGAGATAGGTGGTGAGAGAGCAAGGCACAGCACACGAGGCGACCCCAAATCCGCCGCGCACCGGGGATGCCGGGCGGCGGGCCGGGCCGCCGGGGCCCGCGGGCGCGAGGCGGAGGGGGCAAGGGCCGGCAGGGCGAAGGGGCGCCCACCCGAACGGGGAGGGGGCAAGAGATCACTCGCTAATTTTGGGGCAGCGAGTACTGAGGGCAGGTGGCGCGGCGGGGCCCCGACCACGAGAGGTAGCTCTGCCACTCGGACGCGGTCAAGTTGCGGCCCGCCAGGCTGCACGCGGCCGACCGCAGGCGGTCCGGGCTCAGATCCCAGCGTTCACCTCCTCCGTCGGCCGCCAGGCTGAACACCGTCGTGTCGTTGCCGGCGAGGAGCGCACGCGAGGGGAACGGATCGGGGATCCACGGGCCTACGGCCTGATGAGCGGCCAGGTCGACGAGCCGCCATCCCTCCTGGCTGTCCACGACCGCCGTACTCCCGTCAGGTGACACGTCCACTCCGATGATCACCTGGCCCCCGACGGCAATGGACGGACCGATTGGCGTGCGCGTGATCCTGTCGGCGACCTGTACCGACGTGTTGTAGGCCACCACGACGTTCCGTCCGTCCGCCTCGGGAGCGATTGCACCCGCCCCGGGGAACGCGGCGGTGATGGTCGGGGCCGATGTGAGGCCGGTCACCCGGTAGACACCGTTGGTCTCGTAGGTCGGCCCTCCGATCCAGAGGCTCTTGGAATCGTCGAAAAAGATCGACAGGATGGCCGATTCCGTGTGGACGAGGACGTCGAAGCGGAGCTGTCCGGTCGCCACGTCGTACAGGGCGAGCGAAGCGGCGGCAACCTGTCCGGTGCCGTTGGGATAGTTGCCGATGGCGATCTCCCGTCCGTCTGGGGACCAGGTGCAGCTGATTGGATCGGGGATCCCGCGCACCACCTGGTGGGCATCGCTCAGCACCCGGAACGGCGGGGTTCCCGAGCGGATGACAACGTCGCCGGTGGCAACCGAGACAGTTGCGATTCGTCCGGACCGGGGATCGGCGCAGACCGGTGGCGGAAGCGCGGACTCGATCCCCTGCTGCACTGCTCCGGGAAGTGCGCTGAGGTCGCTGTCGACGACGAGGGGAGGCCCGAGTGGTTGACCGTGCTCACCGAGGATGGTGACGGATCGCTCGTCGTGGAGGGTCGAAACACCAATGAACTCGTCGGTGTGGGTGCCGGCGGCGAAGGGGTAGACACCTCCGGTGAAGGTGATTGGGACGCGGCTGGCGAGGACGGATGTGCTGGTCAGGTCCCAAACGTCCATGGGCTGCGCTGTTGCGCCTTCGGTGGTAAGGATATGCACGCTGTCGAGGAAGAGGAAGGGTCCGGGTCCGCCATCGGGAGGCAGGACGGGAGCGTCGGCGATCGGTTTGAGGGTGGCGGCGTCGAACACCTCAAGCCCGTTGCTCGAGTTGACGGCGAGTCGGTCGCCACCCGAGTCGTAGGCGACCGTGGCGTCGCCGGTTCCCGCCGCCGGACCGACCGTGAGCGCTTGCGGAGTCGGATCCGGGCTGGACACGTCGTACGCGAGAGCGTCGCCGGACTGGCCGGACGGAGTGGCCACGACGACCCGACGGTGTGCCCAGTCGAGGGCGATCGAGAAGGCGGGGCCGACGGTGGGCGGTTCGGCGAGGGCGCGCCCGGTGAGGGCATCGGTCACCACCACGTGGGATCCGGAGGGCGTCGTGTAACTGGCCGCCACCTCCCGCCCGTCCGGGCTCACCGCGATCGCCGTTCCCCAGGTGGCATCGCCGTCAGGGACAGGATCAGGGTCCCACCGACCGCTGACGTGCGAGAAGACCCGGACGGTACCTCCGGGGACAGCGGAACCGGATGCATACTCCGAAGCGACCAGTGTCTGTCCGTTCGAACTTACGACGATGTTGGCGCCGAGGGCCTGCTTCGGTCTCCGGGAGAGTCCACTAGCGAAGGCCGGGCCCTCGGGCAGGAGCGTCAAACCCGAGTAACACCTGATGGCGCCGTCGCCGAAGATGACGTCAAGCTCTGATCCGTCGGCCGGTGACGAAATGTTGACGGGTCCGGTGGTGCCACTTCCCGTTGGTGCGCCCGGCCAGCTCTGTTGGCGTCCGGTCTTCCAATTCCAGACCTCGAGTGCGGACGTGGTCGCACCCTTCTTTGCAATCTCGGCCAGTACGGCGAATCGGTTCCCAGAGAGGCCCGCCACGGCGTACGAGAATACGTCGCCCAGGCTTCGCTGCAGGCTCGGCTGGGCCAGCACCGTGTTCATGAGGGCGTCCCGGGTCGTGGCGCTCGGTTGGCGACGGTCGGCCTCAATGGCGAGGAGTGTGGCGAGCGTGCGATTGGTGGTGAGAAGACTCTGCGATTCGTTGACGAGCAGTCGCTGTTCGGCCGCGTCCGTGGCGGCACGCGCATCGTTCCGCTGCACGATGGCGAAGAGGCTGATGATCACCGAGATGACGAGGAGCAGTGCGAGAGCGGCGACCCCGCCTCGTGCCAGGCGGCGGGCGCGGCGGTGCTGGCGGATGTCCTCGCCCTCGAGTTCGTCCTTGGCCACCCCGTGCATCGGCGCGGCGAGATCCGCCACGGCGGAGCGGAACCGCGTGTTGCGCAGGTCGAGGTCAGTAGCTGTCCGGGCCCAGCGCATGTCGAGGCTACGGGGCTCATTGCGGAACACTCCCTGGAGCGCCGGGGGAACCGCTGTGGATCCGGTCCGGAGATCGCCGCCCGCCGCATCCCATTCCCAAGTCCCGTCGGTGACGACCGCCAGGATGCGATTCGCCGACTTCGTCGCCAACCAGCGGGAGACCTCCTTGTTTACCCATTCCGACCGTGCCGCTTCGGGGGAGGCGAGCAGGACGAACCACTCGCTGTCGGCCATCGCCCGTTCGATGGACAGCCACAGGTCCGGGTTCGTCGACAGCCCGGACTCGTCGCGGAAAATGTGCAGTGCCCGCCGGCTGTTCCACGGCTTCGCCAGACGCTGCAGACCCTGCTGGAGTGCAGGTGCGAGCCGGGCGTCGGCCGCATGGCTGTAAGAGATGAAACCGTCGTAGGGCATGTCCAGCTCCCGCGATCGCTGACCGAGATCTTGGCACCGATTTCGGTCGACTGGGCCTCTGCGGTGGCACGGGTGTCTCGGGTTGAGGGGTGTCCCCGTGGTCCCGGTGGGCCGCAGGCAACATTCGCGAGCGAACGGCCGTGGTCCGCTACCTTCGGCACCTCACCCTGCTGACTGACCGACCGCCGGTTAGAGCCTCTGCCGGACCGTCCCTGCCTGTCCCGCTCGACCACGGGTGTGGCCCCATCGCTACTGCTCGGGGGATTGAGAGGCGCACTGCGTATCGCACCTGACAGCGACCAGGGCTTTTGCGCCGTTTCGGCACCAAAGCACCCAGCCGTCTGAGCCCACCGACCGGGACAAGGCGGTCCTGCGTGTGCTGTCCCTCGGTCCGGTGGAGTGCGTCGCGTTTTTATCCACACGGTTGAGCAGGCAAAAGGGCCGAAATTGTGTACTGGCGGACCCCGTTGTGAGCCCACCTCGGACCACTTGCGCCGGCCCCCGGTCATTACCACAGGTCATGTTTTCCCTTGTGGCACAGCGGTTTTTTGACCTCTGACCATCGTTCCCACACGCCCGACGAGGTACCGATGCTGGCTTGAGGTGGGGGTGTTTCTTTCCCCTGGTCACGGGCTTTGTCCTACTTCCCGTCCCCCTCCCTGGGCGGTCTGTCCCGTGTTGGTCCTGGCCTTCTCCGTCAGTTGCACAAGTGTGCCCACGGCAGGAATTGAACCTGCGACACCTCATTTAGGAAACGAGTGCTCTATCCCCTGAGCTACGTGGGCTGGACCTGAAAATGCGATTCTATGTCGCCCCGCTCCGTCTCCCTCGCTTCACGATCGGGCCCCACGGCCCCGCTCCGCCATCAGGGACCGCCGAACGGTCGGAGGGAACAGGCTCGGGCGACGCCGGCGCCGATCCCCTTCATCCGGTCTCCGGGCCAGGTGAAGCATCCAACCGCCGAAACCGCATGCGATGAGGCTGGCCAACTCAGTGCGGAGTCACAGCCCACGGACAGGTCCTACGATCGGGGAACAAGGCCGACGATGGATGGAGTGCGAGCAATGAGCGACAGCGGCGACTGGTCACCCGACGAACCATCGGGCGCTGACCCCTTCGAACAGGGTGACGAGGCTCTCGACGACAAGGAGCAGCTCGATCCTGCCTTCCTCGAGGCAGTCGAGATCGATCCGTCGCTCGACCCCACGCTGCAGGTGGACGATCGAGAGCTCGAAGAGGCGGGGGCTGTGCTCGATGATCCCGAGGCCCTCACCACCTTGGACGGCGGCCTCGACGATCCCGACGGCATCGGTGGGCCGACGGCCCGCGAGCGGGCGAGGGCTGCCGACACCGAAGGATGGGACCTCGACGCTCCCGAAGTCCCGGGCGATGAGGAGCTCGAACCGGACGACGTGTGACCCGAGGGGGTCCGACCTCGGGGAGCTCGAACCCGGCGACCTCTGAACTCGAGGGCTTCTGACCCTCAGCCCGGCTCGACAGCCGGGACGAGCACGCACCGGGTCCCGCTGTAGATGGTGGGCATGCACTTGTTGCAGTGGATGCACAGGCCCTCGGTCTCCTCGCCCTTCTCCCACCGCCCCACCAGGTCGGGCTCCCGCAGCAGCGCGCGGGCCATGGCTACGAACGAGAAGCCCTCGGCCAGCGCCCGCTCCACCGTCTCCAACCGGTTCACGCCGCCGAGGAGGATGAGGGGCAGGTCGAGCGCGTCCAGAAATTGCCGGGCGTAGGGCAGGAAGAAGGCCTCCTCGAACGGGTAGTCCTGCAGGAACCTCGAACCCACCACCCGGAACCCGGCCCGCAGCGGCGGAGGAAGGGTGGCCGCGAACTCCGTCCGGGGTGCCTCACCCCGGAACAGGTACATCGGGTTGGACAGGGAGCTCCCTCCGGTCAGCTCGAGCGCATCGAGGGCGCCGTCGGACTCGAGCATGCCGGCGAACTCGACGCTCTCCTCCAGCCAGAATCCCCCGGGCACCCCGTCGGCCATGTTGAGCTTGGCGGTGACCGCCACCCGGTCACCGACCTCCTCTCTCACCGCGTCGACCACCTGACGCGGGAACCGGGCCCGGTTGGCCAGGCTCCCGCCCCACTGGTCGGTCCGGCGGTTCAGCTTCGGGCTCAGGAAGGCGCTCAGCAGATAGTTGTGCCCGAGGTGGATCTCGATGCAGTCGAAACCCGCCTCCATGGCGATCGCCGCCCCCTGGCGGTACTGCCCGGTGATCCGGGCGATGTCGTCGTCCGACGCGGCCCGCGTCATCGATCCGGTCGGACTGAACCGACGTGACGGGGCCAGGGCCGGGGCCCGGTTGGAACGCGCGTTGGCCACCGGCCCGGCGTGTCCGATCTGCGCGGACACCGCCGCTCCGGCCGCATGCACCGTGTCGGTGAGCCGGCGCAGGCCCGGCAGGGACTCCTCCCCCAACAGCACGCAGTGGCGATCGGTCCGCCCCTCGGGGGACACGGCCAGGTAGGCCACCGTGGTCATCCCCACACCCCCGGAAGCCATCCGGCGGTGGAACTCGATCAGCTGGTCCGTGACCTCGCCCCTGGGCGCCGCACCTTCGAACGTGGCCGCCTTGATGACCCGGTTCTTGAGCGTGACCGGACCGAGCCGGGCCGGTGCGAAGACGCCCGGTGCCGCGCCACCATCTCCACCGGATGCAACCGTCACTCCGCACACCTCCGGGTTCCGCTCGTCACTGCGTCGGGAGCCCCGCTGCGCCCAGCGCCTCAGTCACCGCACCGGTCAGGGCCGGATGGCAGACCACCAGATCGGGCAGCCAGGGGTCGGGCTGCGAGTACCGGAGGGGCGAACCGTCGAGCCGGGCCGCGTGGAGCCCGATGGCCAACGCCACCGCCACCGGGGCGGCCGAATCCCACTCGTACTGACCCCCAGCATGGAGGTAGACCTCGGCCTCGCCGCGGATGACAGCCGCGATCTTGGCGCCGGCCGACCCCATGGGCACCACGGTCGCCCCGAGGCGCTCGGCGACGGAGGGGACGAACTCCGGTGGGCGGCTCCTGCTCACCACCAGCCTCGGCACCGCGGCGGGGGCGGCCAGCACCGGTGGGTCCTCCGTCCCCAACACCACGTCCATGGCCGGAAGGGCCACACCGCCCACCCGGGCCACGCCGTCGACGGCCAGGGCCACGTGGACGGCCCAATCCTCCCTGCCCTCCGAATACTCGCGGGTGCCGTCCAGCGGATCGATGATCCAGACCCGGCCCGACGCGCTTTCGAGCCGCTCGGCGCGGTCCGCTTCCTCCGATCGGATCCGATCGGAGGGGAACCGGGTGGCCAGCCTGTCCATGAGCAGCCGTTGTGACAGCTGATCGCCCTCGTGCCCGAGCCCCTTTCCCGGCTCTGACCGGGCCCGCAGTTCCATGAGCGCGCCACCGGCTTCGGAGGCCAGCTCGACGGCCGCCCGGTGTTCGTGGCTCAACATGCCGCGCTCCCCTCGATTCTTCCGGCTCCGTCCAAGGTCCACAGTCTGCACGAATCGGCGGGGGAGCGGCTGCCCTGCGAGGGAAGTGGTCGCCCCCGGCCCAACCCCCTGCGGCGAAGGGAGCCGTAGTCGCTACGCTGCTGCGTGCCATGACCCCGCCTCCCGCCATGACCATCGAACAGCTCCAGGTATTCCTGACCGACGGCTTCCCGAGCGCGTCGATCCCCTACGTCGTCGAGACCATCACCGACACCACCATCACGGTGCGCCTCCCCGTCAGCGAGGCCAACAGTCGGCCCGGCGGCACGGTGTCGGGCCCCTCGCTGATGGCCCTGGCCGACACCGCGGCCTGGTTGGTCATCGTCGGCCAGATCGGACCGGTGGCGTTGGCGGTGACCACCAGCCTGCACATCGACTTCCTCCGCAAGCCGGCGCTGGTCGACATCGTGGCCGTCGGGACCCTGCTCAAACTGGGAAGACGGCTGGGTGTGGCCGACGTCGCCATCTACTCGGTCGGGAGCCAGGACATGGTGGCAAAAGCCCAGGTCACATACTCGATCCCCCCGTCATAGCCGTCACCACCCCGACCTGGCGACCGCCGCCCGGCACGCAGCGGCCATCCAGGCCCGGTCGACCTTTTTCCCTGGTCATTGCACGTTCGAGCCCTTCCGTGCCAGCATCGTTGGTCAGCAGTCAAAGGGGGAAGCGCCATGCACGATCTGGTCATACGGGGCGGAAGGGTGGTCGACGGAACCGGGGCGCCGGCCCGTACCGCGGACGTGAGTATCGACCGCGGGCAGATCACCGGGGTCGGATCCTTCGCCGGTGAGGCGGCTTCCCGGACCGTCGATGCCGACGGTCTGCTGGTCGCGCCGGGCTGGGTGGACATCCACACCCACTACGACGGCCAGGCCACCTGGGACGAGGTGCTCGCCCCCAGCAGCTGGCACGGTGTCACCACGGTCGTCACCGGGAACTGCGGGGTTGGTTTCGCACCGGCCCGCCCGGACCGCCACGAGTGGCTGATCGGTCTGATGGAGGGTGTCGAGGACATCCCGGGCAGCGCGCTGGCCGAAGGAATGCGCTGGGAGTGGGAGACCTTTCCCGAGTACCTCGATGCCCTGGCCCAACGGAAGTGGACCATGGACCTCGGGACCCAGATCGCCCACGGTGCGGTGCGGTCGTATGTGATGGGCGACCGGGGAGCCCGGAACGAACCGGCCAGCCCCGACGATATCGAAGCCATGAAGCAGGTGGTCAAAGAAGCGATCGCCAGCGGGGCACTCGGGTTCTCGACGTCACGGACCCTCGCCCACTTGGCCATCGACGGGGAGCCGGTGCCGGGCACCTACGCCTCCGAGGACGAGCTGTTCGGGATCGGGAGCGGCATGGGCGAGCTCGGGGCCGGTGTGTTCGAGCTGGCCCCGGCCGGCACCGCCGGCGAGGACATCATCAGTCCGAAGAAGGAGATGGACTGGATGCGACGGCTGTCGGCGGCCATCCACCGCCCGGTGACCTTCGCCATGGTGCAGGTTGACGATGCCCCCGAGCTCTGGCGGGAGCTCATGGAGGAGTCCCTCCGCGCCGTCTCCGATGGGGCCGACCTCTGGCCCCAGGTGGCCGGCCGCGGTTTCGGACTGCTGTCCGGCCACTTCACCACCTACTCGCTCTTCGATCAGATCCCCGCCTACCAGGAGCTGAAGGCCAAGGGTCTGGCCCCTGACGCCCTCGTCGAGGCCCTGCGCAGTCCCGAGGTGCGCCACGCCATCGAGTCGTGGGAGCCCGACCCGGCCACCGCCGACCGTATGGACCAGGCCTTCCGCACCACCTTCGTGCTCGGGAGCCCGCCCGACTACGAACCGGGGCCCGAACGCTCGCTGACCGGGATGGCCGCGACGGCGGGCCGAACGGCGCTGTCGATGGCCTATGACGCCATGCTCGAAGAGGACGGGCGCGGCCTGCTCTACGTGCCCATCCTCAACTACTCGGACGGTGACCTCGAGCCGGCCCGCGAGATGCTGCTCCATCCCCGGTCGGCAGCCGGGCTCGGGGACGGCGGCGCCCACTGCGGGGTCATCTGCGACGCTTCTCAACCCACCTTCATGATCACCCACTGGACCCGGGACCGGTCCCGCGGCGAGAAGCTCCCGCTCGAATGGATGGTGAAGAAGCAGACCCGGGACACCGCCCGCCTC
>JBEKOI010000164.1:0-9279 GCA_049521915.1 Acidimicrobiales bacterium
CCGCGCAGCGCGGTCGTCGAACGGGCCATCGACGTCGGGTGCCGGCCCTGACCCCGCAGCTCGGCCAGATGGCGTTCGATGGCCTCGGGCCCGGCATCCAGCGGGTCGATGCCGGCGTCCCGGGCCCAGCCTTCCCAGACGGCGATGTCACGCCGGTAGGCCACGAGGGTGTTCCGCGACCGCCCCTTCTCCACCGCCAGCCAGGACAGGTACTCCTCGGCACCGGTGGACAGCGGTTGGCTCATGTCCGGTCCCTCACTGCGTGCCGGTCCCTCACGGCGTGCGACCGGCACCCAGGCGGCGGCGGGCCAGCCCCACGCCCAGGATGGTGGCCGCGTCGACGATGGTCCCGTCGTCCACCATGGCGTCGAAGCGGTCGAGGGGTACCTCGACCACCCGCATGAACCCCTCTTCGATCCCCTGCCGGTCGAACGGGACCGGGGTCAGGCCGGTGCCCAGGTAGATGCTGGCGTACTCGTCGCAGAACCCGGGCGTGATGGCGCACCTGGTGAGCAGGGTCAGGTCCGCGGCCGAATACCCGACCTCCTCGGCCAGCTCCCGATTGGCGGTGACCTCGGCCGGCTCGCCTTCGACATCGCGGGTGCCGGCGGGGAGCTCGAGGAGCCATCGGTCGACCGCCCCCCGGTACTGCTGGGCGAGGACCACCGCGTCGTCGTCGGTGATGGCCACCACCGCCACTGCACCCGGGTGCCGGATCACATCCCTGTCGAACACCACGCCGTCGGGGTCGGTGAATTGGGCCAGGGTCACGGTGATGGCCCAGCCGCGGTGGATGACCTCCTCGCCGGTCATCCGGAAGCGCGGCAGCTCGGCTTCCTCCGTGCCCGGTTGGTCCCCCGCCGGTGGCTGGTCAGCCGACGGCACCGATGTCGATCAGACGCGGGTCGCGCCCCTCGGCGCGGACCAGGGCTGCGCCCACCAGCTCGCGGAAGAGGGGGTGTGGTTGGGTGGGCCGGCTCTTGAACTCGGGGTGGGCCTGGGTCCCGACCCAGAAGGGGTGCCCCGGAAGCTCGATGAACTCAACCAGCCGGCCGTCGGGCGAGATGCCCGAGCACACAAGTCCCGCCTCCTCCAGCCGGTTGCGGAAGCGCGGGTTGACCTCGTAGCGGTGCCGGTGGCGTTCCCAGACCATGTCGGTCCCGTAGGCCCGGGCCACCTGCGAGCCCGGTTGGAGGCGGGCCGCGTACGATCCCAGCCTCATGGTCCCGCCCTTGTCCTCGACCTCGTGCTGCTCGTCCATCAGGTCCACCACCGGGTAGCGGGTGGTGGCGTCGAACTCTCTCGAATTGGCACCCTCGAGACCGGCCAGTGTGCGGGCCACCTCGATGATCATGACCTGGAGCCCCAGACAGAGCCCGAGCAGGGGCAGATCGTGCTCGCGGGCGTAGTGGGCGGCGGCGATCTTCCCCTCCACGCCCCGCTCGCCGAACCCACCGGGGATCACCAGCCCGTCGAAGCCCCGGAGCCCGTCATGTTGGAGGAGGTCGGGAACGGTGGCGGCCTGGATCCATTCGATCTGCACCTTGGCACCGTGGTGGAAACCGGCATGGCGGAGCGACTCGACCACCGACAGATAGGCGTCGGGGAGGTCGATGTACTTGCCGATGATGCCGATGCGGACGGGACGGACGGCGGCATCGACTTGGCTGACCAGCCGCTCCCAGTCGCTGAGGTCGATGGGGTGGGAGGCCTCGTCGAACCGGAGCAGCCGGAGGATGTACCGGTCGAGCCCCTCCTCGTAGAGGACGAGCGGGATCTGGTAGATGTTGTCGGCGTCGACGGCGGACACCACCGCTTCGATGGGGACGTCGCACAGCAGGGAGATCTTGCGCTTGAGGTCGTCGGAGATCATCCGGTCCGAGCGGCACACGATGACGTCGGGCTGGATACCGCGGCTGCGCAGCTCGGTGACCGAGTGCTGGGTGGGCTTCGTCTTCTGTTCGCCCGAGGGACCGAGGTAGGGCACCAGGGTCAGGTGGACATAGCAGACGTTGTCACGCCCCACGTCGCGCCGGAACTGCCGGATGGCCTCGATGAAGGGGACGATCTCGATGTCGCCGACGGTGCCCCCGATCTCCACGATGACCACGTCGACGTCCTCGGTGCCCAAGGCACGGACGCATTTCTTGATCTCGTCGGTGACATGGGGGATCACCTGCACGGTCTTGCCCAGGTAGTCGCCCCGGCGTTCCTTGGCGATGACCGACGAGTAGATCCTGCCCGTGGTGGCGTTGGACCCCTTGTGGAGGTTCTCGTCGATGAACCGCTCGTAGTGGCCGAGGTCGAGATCGGTCTCGCCGCCGTCCTCGGTGACGAAGACCTCACCGTGCTCGAACGGGTTCATCGTGCCCGGGTCGACGTTGATGTACGGGTCGAGCTTGCACATCGTGACCCGGAGGCCGCGGCACTTGAGCAGCCTCCCCAGCGAGGATGCGGTGAGGCCCTTGCCCAGCGACGACGACACCCCACCGGTGAAGAAGATGAACTTGGTGCTCCGCTGGCCCACGCCTGCGGTTCCGTTGCCTTCGCCGGGCGATCGGGGGGCTGGTCCGGCCGTCGGATGTTCCCCGAAGGGTTGCGGCGGGCCGTCCATGTCGGGCACCCGACGAGGTTACCGGAAGCGACCGGTCCATCGTGCGGACCCCATGTCCGGGGCCCGTCTCAGCCTGGTGAGACCGGCGTCGGCCTCGCGCCGAGGAGCTCGCGCGCGTGGCGCCGGGCCGAGGCGCTGTCCGGACTGCCCGACAGCATCCGGCTGAGCTCGACGACCCGGCCGTCGGTGTCGAGCACCTCCACCTCGGTGCGGGTGCGACCGGCGTGTTCGGACTTCCGCACCTCCACCTGCTGGTCGGCCTGCGCCGCCACCTGGGCCAGGTGGGTGACCACGAGGACCTGGGCGTGGCGCCCGAGGTCGGCCAGCGCGGATCCGACGGCAGTGGCCGCGGCACCACCGACCCCGGCGTCGACCTCGTCGAACACCATCACCCCGAGGCTGTCGGTGATGGCCAGCCGGATGGCCAACATGGTCCGCGCCAGCTCGCCCCCCGACGCGGCCTTGGCCAGTGGCTGCAGCGGTTCGCCGGGGTTGGCACCGAGGAGGAAGCTCACCCGGTCGGCCGGACCGTCCCCGTCGACGGTGATCGAGAACCGCGCCGACGGCATGGCCAGCTCGCGCAGCGTGGCCTGGATCTGGCCGGCCATGCGCGGCGCGGCCTCCCTCCGGGCCGACGCCACCTCGGCCTCGGCCCCGGCCAGCACGGCGCGGGCGTCGGCCATCTCTGCATCCAGGACCACGGCCCGCCGCTCCTGGAGCTCGATGTCGGCCAGTCGACGGCGTCCGGCGGCGCCGAAGGCCAACACCTCACCGAGGTCGGCCCCGTACTTGCGCTCCAACTCGTGGAACAGCTGACGGCGCGAGCGGACCTCCTCCAGGCGCTCGGGGTCGTCCTCCCAAGTCTCCACCACCGAGCGGAGGTCCGTGCTGAGGTCGGACACGTCGGCCATGGCCGATCGGAGGCGGGACTCGAAGGCGGCCAGTGGCGCCCGACCGGCCAGGACGCGAGCGGCTTCGGCCAGCCGGTCGAGCGCGCTGGCATCCTCCATGCCCGAGAGCGAGGCCAGGGCCTCGGCCGCCGCGTTGCGGTACGACGACGCCGCGGCCAGCCGATCCTCCTCCATCTCGAGCCGGCCGTCCTCGCCCGCGTCCTCGACGGCCGCGGCATCGATCTCGTCCAGTTGGTAGCGCAGCAGGTCCGCTTCCCGGGCCCGCTGCCGGGTGTCGCCCCCGAGGTCGGCCGACTCGTCGTGCAGCCGGCGCACCCGGAGGCGGGCCGACTCGAGGGCGCGGAGGTCGATGTCCCCGAAAGCATCCAGTGCCGCGCGCTGGGCGTCGGTGTGGACCAGGGACCGGTGCTGGTGTTGCCCATGGAGCTCGATCAGGCCGGAGGCGGCCTCGGACAGGGCACCGATCGACGCCATGCGGCCGTCGATCCACGCCTTCGAGCGACCGCCGCGGACCACGGATCTGGCCAACAGGATCTCGCCCCCGTCGATCCCGCCCCCGTCGATCTCGTCCCCGATGTCGTCCGTCCCCTGCGAGCCGGCGAACCGCCCCTCGACCATCGCCTCCTCTGCGCCCGCCCGCACGATCGTCGGATCGGCCCGGCCACCGAGGAGGAGCCCGATGGCTTCGACCAGCAGCGTCTTTCCGGCCCCCGTCTCACCGGTGAGGGCGGTCGTCCCGGCCCGGAACGAGATGGTGACGTCGTCGATGACCCCGAGGTTGCGGACCCGGAGCTCGAGGAGGGTGGGTCGCACGGGCGCCCGCCACCCTACCGATCGGCCAAGTGGAACTTGGCCCGCAGGATGGCATGGAAGTCCCGGGTCCCGAAGGTGACCAGGCGTGCCGGTTGATCGCCCTCGCAGCAGTCGACGGTGGCCCCCGGCTCGAGCGTGGTCACCGTGACACCGTCGACGACGAGGACGGCGGGACGGGGCTCGAGCACCTCGAGCCTCAGGCGCTCCATCGGGTCGAGCACCAGCGGACGGTCGAAGAGCATGTGGGGCGAGACCGGGGTCACCACGATGGCGCGCAGACGGGGGGAGAGCACGGGGCCCCGGGCCGAGAGGTTGTAGGCGGTCGAACCGGTGGGTGTCGACACCAGGAGCCCGTCGGCGGCGTAGGTGACGAACGGCCGGCCGTCGATGAGCGTGGCCACGCGGACCGTGTGCCCGGGCACCGTCTTCTCGACGGTCGCCTCGTTGAGAGCCGTTCGCCGGGTTACCGGCTGCCCATCGGACCCGGAGACGACCACCTCGAGGGTCATCCGCTCCTCCACCTGATGGGTGCCGCCCAAGAAGGAGGCCAGCGCACTCTCGAGGTCCTTGGGCTCGACCTGGGTGAGATAGCCGAGCCTGCCGATGTTGACGCCGAGGACGGGGACGCCGGTGTCGAGGGCGGCGACCACCGCCCGGAGCAGGGTGCCGTCGCCCCCCAGGCTCACCAGGAGATCGGCACCGTCGATGGACACCGAGCCGTCGGTCTGCAGGGCGGAGATCGACCGGTGGCCCCGGTCGGTCAGCCATCGGGTGGCGCGCTCGGCCAGGGCCACGGCCTCGGGGCGGTCGGGGTGGGTATAGAAGGCGATCGTCGCCATGTGCCGCCTACCCTCCCGACCCGGGGGTGTGGGCTTCGGCCACGGCTTCGTCCACCATGGCCCGCAACTCGGGCCGGGCCACCCGGCCTGCGGCGGCGGGCACCGCCGGCGTCCGGGCGTGGATGAGGAATTCGATGTTGCCGGCGGGCCCGGTGATGGGTGAGGGCATGACCCCCATGATGACTGCTCCGGCGGCGTCGAGTGCGCCCGACACCTCGCCCAGCGTCCGGCGGTGGACCTCGGGGTCGCGGATGACGCCCCGGCCCCGGGAGGCCTCCACCCGTCCAGCTTCGAATTGAGGCTTGACCAGGATCACCACCGGCGCACCGGGCCGGGCCACCTCACCCACCAGCACGGGGACGGCCCGGGTCACCGAGATGAACGAGAGATCGGCCGTCACCAGGCCGACCGGGCTCCCGACGGTGGCCAGGGACACGTCGCGGATGTCGAGGCGTTCGAGGTTGGTCACCCGGTCGTCCCGCCGGAGCCGCTCGTGGAGCTGGCCATGGCCCACGTCGACGGCGATGACCGAGTCGGCACCGGCCTGCAACAGGCAGTCCGTGAAGCCGCCGGTGGAGGCGCCCGCATCCAGGGCCCGAAGGCCGACCGGGTCGATGGCGAACCGCACCAGCGCGGCGTGCAGCTTCTCCCCCGCCCGGCTCACGAACCGCTTGGGCGGGCTTGACAACTCGATGGGCTGGTGCGCCGCCACCAGGCGAGCCGGCTTGTCGGCAACCGAGCCGGACACCAGCACCACCCCCTGCTGGATGAGCGCCGCCGCCTGCGGTCGACTCTCGACCAGGCCCCGTTCGACCATGGCCCGATCGAGGCGACGCCGTGCCGGGCCGGTCAGCCTTCCGACCCGGTGGCGGCGGACTTGGTTGCCTTCTTGGCCGGAGCCTTCTTCGCCGCCGCCTTCTTCGCCGCCGCCTGCTTCCCCGCCGCCTTCTGGCCGGCCGACTTCTTGGCTGCCGCCTTCTTGGCCGGAGCCTTCTTGGCTGCCGCCTTGTTGGCCGGAGACTTCTTGGGGGCCGCCTGCTTCCCCGCTGCCTTCTTGCCGGCCGACTTCTTGGCCGTGGCCGTGGCCGCCTTGCCGGCCTCCGCCGTCCTGGACAGGAGCACTGCCACCTGCTTGGCCAGCTCCTCGACACTGGTGATGCCCATGCTGTCGAGTTGGGTCACCACTTCGCGGCGCACCTGGGAGACCAGGGCCTCGCGGGACTTGCGGGTGCGTTCGATGAGCTCGTCGACCTTGGCCCGGGCGTCGCCACTCTGGAACTCCCCGCTCTGGACGAGCTCTTGTACCAACTCCTCGGCGCGGGCTCGGGTCATGGTGGTGAAGGCGATACCTGCGTCGAGATAGCGCTGGAACGCATCCTTGTTGACCATCGGCCCACCCTACCTGGCGTGCCTGCTCGCAGAAAGCGGTTTCTGGAGTCGCGCACCCAGCCGGCCCATGTGGTCGGTTCAGTCGAGGACCGAGCGGACCAGCGTGACGAAGTCGGGGTACCGCACGGCCACGGGCACGTCGAAGCCGCCGGTGCCGGCGGCGGTGACGCCGGAGTCGACCAGGCCGAAAGGGATCCGCAGGCGCTGGGCCAGCTTCCCGTCGGTGCGCGGCTGGTCACCGATCATCACCACCGACCCGTCCCCGTCGGAGAAGCCGAACCTGGACTTCATCGACGCGGCCATCGGTGCGTGGGGCTTGCCCGCGACGTCCGGACGCACACCGGATGCCGTCGCCACTGCGGCCAGCAGCGCCCCGGCCCCGGGCATCAGCCCGGCGGGTGTGGGATGGGTCGGGTCCTCGTTGGTGGCCACCAACCGTCCCGACGACCGGGCCACCGTCGCCACTGCGGCCAGCATGTCGAAGTCGAACGACCGGGTCCAGCCGACGACGGCGGCGTCGGCCGTTGCACCGTCGGCCACGGCGACGCCACGGGCATCCAGTGCCTCGAGCACCCCGGCTTCGGCCAGCACCTTGACCGACTGCCCGGGCTCGAGGAGCGAGGCCGCGGCACCAGCCGAGCTGATGAGGTCGGCCGACGACGAGGTCACCCCGAAGGCATCCAGACGGGCCAGCAGTTCGCCGGTGGTCGGGGCCGAGTTGTTGGTGGCGAAGACGACCCGGGCTCCCCGCGACCGCAGTGAGGCGATGGCCCCGCCGACGTCACCGATGGGCTCACCGGACAGCCAGACCACACCGTCGAGATCGACGATCCACAGCGCCGCCGCCGCGAAAGCGGCTGTGGAGGCCGGCCGGACGGACTCCGGGCCTTTCATTCGGTGGAGTGGTCGGGGGATCCCTGCTCGTTCGAGGTCACCCGGGGTGACTTCCGGGTCCGGCGGGTGGAGGCGGCCAGTTGGTCGGCCGACTCGAGCACCCGGGAGATCAGCCCCGACAGATGGGAGAGAGGTTCACCCGGCTCCGCCGGTCGGTCCTCGGCCGCGGCCGGTTCGGCCGGCACGGCGGCCGCGGCCGGTTCGGCCGGCACGGCGGCCGCAGCCGGTGTGGTGGGCTCGGCGGCGTCGTGTGACTCGGCCGAAGGGGCCATCGGTCGGGCGCTCAGATCGGCGATGCGCTCCCCGGTCACCTTGGCCGCCCGCTCCCAGTAGGAACGGAACATCCCGATGTCGAAGGCACCGTCCCGCACCCGGGCCTGGTCGAGCAGACGGGCCGGGGGGTCCTTCAGGTCGTGCACGACGTGCAGGGCGGCGAGGCCGCGGAGCGCGTACCAGGTGGGATCGACCTCCCACCAGGTGAAGCCCTGTCGAGCCGAGGCGGGCAGGTAGTGGTGGTTGTTGTGCCATCCCTCGCCCCCGGTGATCACGGCGATGATCATCGAGTTGCGGCTGGTGTCCGGGGTGGCGAAGCGCCGCCGGCCCATGAGATGGGCCATGGAATTGACCAGGAACGTACCGTGCCAGAGCAGGACGGTGGACAGGAAGAACCCGATGAACAGGCCGCCCCAACCCCCGATGAGGAGGCAGGCGATGGCCAGGAGCCATGGTCCGATCCACGACGTGCGCTCGACCAGCCGGAGCTCGGGGTAGGCGGCGAAGTCCTTGATCGCGCTCAGGTCGGTGTCCTTGTACTTGGTCGACAGGATCCAGCCCACGTGGCTCCACCAGAACCCGTCGCGGGGAGAGTGGACATCCTCGTCGAGGTCCGTGTAGCGGTGATGGAGCCGATGGTGGCTGGCCCACCACAGGGGTCCCTTTTGCAGCGCGGTGGTCCCCCCGAAGGCCATGAGGAACTGGGCCGCCCGGCTCATGCGGTAGCTGCGGTGGGAGAAGTACCGGTGGTAGCCGGCGGTGATGAAGAACATCCGGCTCAGGTACAAGACGGCGCACAGCACCCAGTCCTGCCAGGTGACCACGACGAAGAACGCGCCCAGCGGGACGAGATGGGCGGCGAAGAAGGGGATGGCCGCCACCCAGTCGGTCCTGTCGACGGACCCGTCCACCGGATCGGGGTTCGAGGTGCCTGTCGGCACGGTGACGGCTCCGGTCATGGGCGAACGCTGCCGCCTACCGACGACAGGCCGCCCATGGTACCCGAACGGTCGGAGGCGGTGGCCTGGCCATGGAGGGTTCCGGTGGCCCGCACCTCACCCGGGGACGTAGAGGTCACCGTTGGATCCTCTGGTCACCGAGATGGTGGTCAGTCCGCGGGTGGCCGGGCCCCTGATCACGTCGCCGGTGCCGGCGTCGAACTCCGAGCCGTGGCACGGGCAGGCGATGAGGTGCGCAGAACGCTGGTAGGCCACCGTGCAACCGGCATGGGGGCAGATGGCGTCGAAGGCGAGCGGTGGTCGGAGTGGCCGGGACCGTCGACAGCGCCTTCGACCCGCCGCCACCGGAGGTGGATGTGCCACCGACCATCCGCCCGACGGCGGCGGTGACGCCGCCGGTCACCACGACGAACGCGGCCACGAGGCCGGTGACGGCACCGGCCGACAGGACCGCCCGCCGGGGTAGGGCGCCGGGTCGGGCCGGCCGGCCCGATCGCCGGTCGGCCAGCCAGGTGTCCACTGCGGGAGCCCCGGCCGCGCCGGCCAGGGCCAGCGGGGTCCAGGCGAAGAAGAAGACGATGTCGGAG
>JBEKOI010000165.1:0-8934 GCA_049521915.1 Acidimicrobiales bacterium
GGTTGGCACAGCCGAAAGCCAGATGGTCGAGACCCGGCCGGCGCTCGTTGAACGGCTGAGTGCTGTTCAAATCAGGGAACTGAGTCAGACCAACGAGTGTGCCGCTCGTAAGCCAAGCGACACGCTGGAAAGGACCTGTGTCCTCGTCAAGGATCGGGTCCGAGCCGAACAGAGCCTTGTACCAAGGCACACTCCGTTCGAGGCTCGTAACCGTCAGCGCCACGTGAGTAATCGCAGGGAACTCTGGCATGTCTTTTCGGCTCCTCATGAAAGCAGCGGATGCCACGTCGTTTGGCTGGCAACCATCTGGGAGTAGAAGCTATATGGCAGCACAAGTCCCCGTCGCCAATTGAGGCCCCAGATCCGGTGGTTAGGGCAGTGCCAACAACGCACCCGGAGCTAACTTACTTGTGAGATCCCAGGGCCCTGCGTTGGTACACCGCACGAATGATCAACCCGATGGTGACTGCAACAGCGGCCACCACGATCCCACCGGTGATTGAGCCGACAGTTGAGGCTCCGGTGGCCAAGGCAATGGCGAGATAGATCACCCCGGCGACAAGGCCCGGGACCACAACTCCGCCCATCGACGACCCGACCTTTAGGACGAGGGCATTCATGGCTCATCTCCCAGCTTCGCTGTAGAAAGAACCACCCTAACAGCCATTGGTGTAACCGCCCCCGCTCCCGGCGGTGTGGGGCAAACCCAGGCTTACTCAAGTGGCAAGATTTGAGGCATGCGAATCGGCATCGCTCATCACTTTGGCTGGGCCGTGGCTGTCACCGCCTCGCCAAACTTCGAGGTCGTCGACCGCAGGAGAATTGAGCTCATCGAGCCTGGGCTGCCGGTGGCACCGATTCACCATGAGGGCAGAATGCACGAGATGCACAATTCAGGCGAGCCGCTTGATGACGATGGGCTGACGGCCTTGGTGGCGAAGGTGCGTCAGTCGGCAGTGAGAATGACGGCCGCTTCCTTGGATGAGCTGGTGAACTCGCTCCCGAAACCAATCACGGCGATTGCAATTCGCGGATGGCCGTCATGCTTCCCAGAAGACATCGCCACGCAGCGCCGACCGCCTTATGAAAGCCGGGCCGATTCAGTCATGTACTGCCAAGTGCTTTCGGACGTCGCCGCAGAACGTGGCTGGGGCATTCGCACCTACGACGCGAAGACTGTCGAGTCCGACGCGGCTGCCTTCCTGGGACCTCGAGCGAAGGACGTGCTCCACGGACCCAGGAACGCGCTGGGTCCGCCATGGTCTAAGGACCATCGGACCGCGCTTGCAGCAACAATCGTTACGTTCTGACCACGGGCCATCCAGGCCGGTCCCACTCGTGTCGGAGTGTCCCATCCACCCGGCGGTGTGGGGCACCCTTCGCATCGACTCGGGGCATTTTGCTAGGACGGCCGTCGGTCCTGCCGGCACCCAGCGTTTCGGGGACCGTGAGCAGACATTGATTCTCTACGACCGGCACCGGCGATGCGGCTGACGGATTGCTGTCGTCGCGACCTCCGAGTCAGTAGTTATTGAGCAGTTGACGGATCCAATCGCTCATTGCGGCGTCTGCCACGGCCTTTCCCTTGGCGTCCAGATCGCTGGGGCTGGCGCCGTGCTCCAGCAGGATCACGATGATGCGACACTGCTCCTCCTTAGCGGCGTCCGACCCAGAGTGGCTCTTACCGGTATTCTGGACAGCCAAGTGAAGCGGCGTCGAGCCACGCCTGTTCATCAGTAACGGGTAGGCACCCTTGTCGACAAGCGCGCTGACCGCGCCCGAGCTTCGATCTCTCACGGCTCGATGCAGCGGAGCCACACCGCTCTTGTCGAATGCGTCGGGGTCCGCGCCAGCATCGATGAGAAACGAGATCAGCTCACGCTGCGCATTCGAGTCCGCGCCCGGACCTCCATCTGCCGCGTAGTGGAGGGGTTCAGCCCCTCTTCGGTTGTGGGCGCGCACGGCGGCACCTCTGCCGACAAGTGATTCGGCCAGTCCCCGATCATTGGCGGCAGCAGCTACATGCAGCGCCGTGTCTCCGGCGTAGACGTAGTGACGAATGGGGTCGAGGAAGTACGGTCGAGGATCCTGCCGACTCGCTCCGACCCGGAGGGCAAGCGTGACCAAACTGGGCGCTTGATCGAGCATTCGCACGGCACCGACGTGGTCATGCGAGGAGATCGCGCCGAAGAGCGCGAGCAGGGAATCCTCGAAGTCATCGGATCCCCGATCTGGACTCATCACCGCTACAGAATGCCAAATCTGGGCCGCCACGTGCCCTGACCAGGGCTCGCCCTCTGTAATCCGGATACTGAACGGCTCGCCGTCATTCCCTGCCCACGATGTGCCGCAGTAACTCCCGGCGATACAGGGCATGCCTTCAGGCTATTGGAGAGCCGAATCTGAGAACGTTCCCGTCGGGATCTACATGAGCACCCTCGTGCTGGCCCCATTCGGTGTCCTCAGGAATGTGGACCTCGGCTCCCGCCGCTCGCCACTCTTCCGCAAGCGCGTCGGCATCATCAACGAAGAGGTAGACCGAGTGCCCTCGGCCAGACGGGAGGAAGTCTTGCGAAACTCCGAGGTGGATCTCTACACCGTCACGTTCCGCGAATCCGTAGCCCACGTCCAGATACTTCCGAGTCGCAAATCCGAGTCGCTTGTAGTGATCAAGCGAAGCATTGAGGTCGCGGACGGGAAGGACCGGAGCCACTCGCCTTACGGTTGCCATGGGAGCAAATAATAACCGTGGGCCTAGAGAAGTGCTTCCGAGCTTGCCCCGATGTGCGATTCATGGGCAGTTCGCTGACCGCGAGCAACAACCGCGTTTCAACGAATACTGCGCAACCCCCGGCGACGCCACGAGCAGCCTCACCTCGTCCCTACGCGCGCCGGCACCTGCTGGGTGATGCAGTGCGGGCCGCCGCCGCCATAGGCGATGACCAGTCCGGGGACGCCGACGACGGCGCGTCCGGGAAACGCGGCCGTCAAGTGCTGGAGCGCCTCCTCGTCGGTGTCGGCGGAGGCCCCTCCGGCCAGGGGGACGATCACCCCTCCGTTGCACAGGGCCAGGTTGAGGTAGGCGTTAGGCACGGGGGTGTCGGCCACCTCGCCGTAGGCCAGCGGCGGGAACGTCACAACGTCAAGGCCGCCGGCGATGGCGCGCTCGCGGTTCTCGGCCATCGTCTCGTAGTCAGGGTCACCGGGCGGTCGCGACTGCAGGAGGAGTTGGCCGGCATCGTTGAAGGTGGCGATGCCGTCGACGTGGCCGTCAGTGTCACGATCGTCGACCAGTCCCCGCCCGAGCCAGACCACGCCGGTCACCCCGAGGTAGGAGCGGAGGGCATCCTCGATGGCGGACCGGTCCAGCTCCGGGTTCCGGTTCGGGGCGAGCAGGCACTGCTCGGTGGTGACGAGGTGCCCTCGTTCATCGACGAGGATCGAGCCGCCCTCAAGCACGAGAGGCGCCTCGAAGGCAACGTCGCCGTACAGCCCGGCAAGGACGCCGCCGGCGGCCTCGTCGCGTTCCCAGCCGGCGAATTTCTCGCCCCAAGCATTGAACCGGAAATGGACCCCGGCCCGGCGGCCGGCCATGTCGAGTGCGAAGATCGGCCCGCTGTCGCGCATCCACGAGTCGTCAATCGGCAGCTCGACCAGGTCGACGCCGCCGGCCAGCAGGGCCCGCGCCCCGCCGGCGGCCGCCTCGTCGGGCACCACCATTGTCACCGGTTCAAAGGCGGCTACGGCATTGGCGACCTCGGCATAGTCGCGCTGTGCCGCAGCCAACTCACTCCCCCAGAGCTCGCGTCGACACGGCCACGCCATCAGCGTCCGTTCGTGCGGGGCCGTCTCGGGCGGCATCCGGAATCCGTGGTCGGCAGGGGATCCCGTCGAGGCGGCGGGATTCATGACGGTGGATGGTACTCTCGAGCGCCGCTGGCGTGCCCGCTCGTGCCTGGTTGCGGGGCATCCGAGCACCACCTTCGATGTCACACTCGGGCCACCGAGTGCGAGAAGACGCATCAGCACCATCCCAGAGTCCAAAGGCCCCTAGTGACCGACCCCGAGAGCGGGGCGCCAGGTCACCGACATGCGCAGCGGGTGCTTCGCCAGGTGAAACAGTTGTTGCGATCTTCAGTTGCATCTCAGTGGTCGATGCGGGAAGATACAGGTGATTTGCGGGAATCCCGCAAGAGCCGGGCGCTATCTGGGGCGGACCAGATAGCGTCGGGTTCGTTGCGGCTCAACAGATGCCTGAAGAGGCGCCCACGCCATATGCAGGTGTCGATCATGAGTCAGCCAGGCCCGAACCAAGCCCTCATCCAGGCCGCGCGAGACATGGCGGAAGCCAACGAGGCCTATGGATCGGCACTGGTCACCAATGCCAACCTCCTTCTTGCGATGGTCATTCGGCTTGAAGAGGGTGAGGACGTGATCGAGATCGTGAGATCTACGCCAGGTGCGCCTGGTCGACTTGCCGCAAGAGATGCAGAAACAGCGCTTGATGCCGCAAGGTTTCGATTTCGTTCAGCGTTGGCATTGGCCTGTGTAGACCGCGGGATGGCGAGAAAAGAGATCGCCCACAGCCTGGGGTGCTCGGCTCAGCTCGTGTCGAGATACTTGGCTTCTTCTCACGGGACCTGCTAGCTCGTCAACAGGCGCAGCGGACGCTCTGGGACATGCCTCAGTCACCGTGCCCGGCAACCATCGAACCACCGTCAACTTGTGGGTGGGTCCCAGGCCCTTGATTCGGCGGGTCGCTGAGACGGCTGAGTGCGAGGCGCACGCCGCACCCCACATATTGCGGCTTTACCGCAACGTCAACCCGATCTGCCGGGTCCGCAATAGACTTCGGGATTCCCTTGGTCAACCCATCTGGATTGAGCTGGCGTGTGGAGACAGCTCCGTTGGCCTGGGCCCGAGAGCAGGCGAGGGCTGGTGAAACGATGGTCTCCGAGGACGATCTTTGGCTCTGGATGAGCAAGCTGGCCGCGGCAGTGACCGCACTCGAGGTCGCCATCGCCGTCGCCGAGGTAGGTGCAGACGCGGCGGGTGCGGCATTCGCGAATCTGGCTCTGCTCGATCCCGAGCAAAGATGGGTCCGGGTTGTGCACGGCTCGTCGCTAGATCCGGACATCGCCGCCCGTTGGGTCGAATTCCCGTTGAGCGCCCAGACCCCTTTGTGCGAGGCGATTCAGACTGGGAGACCTGTCCTGCTCGGCTCCCTCGAGGCGATCGGCGAGCGCTATCCCAACCTGCTCGCTGACACGCGCGCAGCATCACTCACGGCAACGGCCTCGATGCCCCTGCGTGCCGCCAACGACGATTCGCTGGGTGCAGCCGGGTTCGCGTGGACGCGCCCCCAAGCCTTTGAGCCCGAACAGGTGAACCGACTCGACCTTGTTTCCCGTCTAGCAGCCCAGGCACTTGACCGGGCATTGCTACACGAACGAAGTCGAGGCAGAGAATCAGCTGCGAAGAGCGAGCTGGCAGACCACCACCTGACGACAGACCACCACCTGACGACAGACCACCACCTGACGACAGACCACCACCTGACGAAGCGTGAACGTGAAGTACTTCAGTTAATTGCTGTTGGCTACACCAACCCGGAGATAGCAAACCTCCTCGGCGTGTCCCTTCGCACTGTCGAGTCGACTCGGTCGCGGCTTCGTCAGAACCTCGGACTTCGGACCCGTGCCCAGCTGGTGCGGTTCGCGTTCGAGCAAGGATTAGCGAACCCGTGAATGCTGTAGCAGCGACTCTGGGTTCCCCATCGGACCCCGGCGTCTGGACGTGCGGCACCCTCCTGGACCGAATCACCGAGGCGCACCTCTTCGAGCACCCGATGGCCTCGACGATGGCGGCCAGTTTCGTCAAGGCCATGGAACACTCCGCGCCGAGATGGCCACTCTCGGCAACTACGGTTGCCGCCTCTGCCGAGATGACGAGCCGGAATCGAACGTGAACCCGACGAACGTCCGTACCTCAACGATCGTGCCGGCCACCACTCCTACCAATCCCCCGATCACCGGCCAATTGGGGATATCGAAGCGAAGCAGTACGTGTGCTCATGATCCAAGCCCAGGCTGCGGCCCAGCTCGACGCTCCGGTCGAGGGCGATGGGCTGATCGACGTCTCCGGAGAACGAAGGGGTCCGGCTGTCCCAGCTCTTCAGCACTCCTGATCGAGCTCTCGTCGGTACCACTTCATGTACGGCAACGGCCGACGCGGCCGCGGTATCGACCTGCCGAGTCCGGTATGGCACCTGCTCGGCTTCACGCCGAACGGCCGGGGAGCTGGTACCCATCACAGACAGCCAGCCCCCTCCCAACTCCCTCGTCTTGTACTCGAAAGGTGCGCTGGGTTTGCTTCACGCCAGGAGCCAGAGCCCGGATTGCCGGTCGGCCCAGCGTGGAGTTGCTCCGACCTCCATGCACCACACGAGATTACTGCGGGGTAATTTGGCTGACGGCCTGACAGTGCCTGAAGGGCGAGGAACCGCGAAGATGGCGAACAGCTGCTGGTGATCCGAACGCCAAGCTGACGTGTTGTTGTCCTGACCGACATCGGAGTCGGGTCTCGATGGTCTGACTCCGAGCCCGCACCAGGGGGTTTACTCCGAAGAGTGGGGTTGCTATTAATGGACGGTAGGGGTCAGACCCGTTTGAGCGGGGTTCCGCCGCCCCGCTTGGGTGTGTCTCCGTTGTCGGGCCGGTCGAGCCGGGTTCCGCCTCCCGGCTCCCGGCCCGACACACACGCTGGGTCCCGACCCGAGAGGGTGATCGCCGTGCCCGGGGTCATACGGGTCCCCACGTGGCCACTCCCCTCGCCGGGCCACCGGGAAGGATCGGGCTCGGAAGCCTGCCGGAACTCGTTGCCAGAAGGGCACAACTGCAACGAGTTCCGCAGGCCGCCTGCTCCCAACCTCCTCTCCCTCTGCTCCACAGATCGGGTCAGGTCACAGTGAGTGTGAACGTCTGCTTGACGCTGCCCCCGCTGTTGGTCGCGGTCACGGTGAGCGTGTACGTGCCGGCCGTCTTCGGCGTGCCGCTCAGGGTGATCATCCCGTTTGACGCAGCCGACCAAGTGAGGCCCGACACCGTCCCTGTGTGGGTGATGGTGGGCACCGGGTAGCCGGTGGAGACGAAGACGAAGCTGAACGCCGTGCCGTGAACGGCCGAGGCCGACGATGCGCTGGTGATCGCGGGAGCCTGGGACACCGTCAGCTTGAACGCCTGCGTCGCCGTCCCACCGGAGTTGGTGGCGGTGATGGTGGTGGCATAGAGCCCACCGGTTCCTGCGTCCGGAGTTCCAGCGATGGTCGCCGTCCCGTTACCGTTGTCGGTGAAGGTGAGTCCGGCGGGCAGGCTGCCGCCCTCGGTGAGAGCAGGCGCCGGCGATCCGGTGGTCCTGAAGGTGAAGCCGAAGGTGGCGCCCACCGTGGCGGTCTGTGACGCCGCCGTAGTGATCGTCGGTGGCCCGGTGACGGTGAGGACGAATGACTGGGTCGTCGCTCCCGCCGAGTTGGTGGCGGTGATGGTGATCGGGAAGACACCTGTGGTGTTGGCCGGTCCGGTGATGTCGGCCGTGCCGTCACCGTTGTTGCTGAACGAGACGCCCGACGGGAGCTTGCCCGACTCCTTCAAGTTGGTGGTGAAGGTGGCGGACTGGCTGTTGGCCACCGTCGTCACCGTGAAGTCGAAGGTGGCGTTGGTGGCCACGGACGTCGATGCCGCGCTGGTGAAGACGGGCACATCGGCGCCCGATGTCCCTGCCGCCTTGACGGTCAGCGTGAAGGTCTGGGTCGCCGAGCCGCCGGTATTGGTGGCCTTGAGCGTGAGCGTGGTGGTGCCGGCGGCGGCGGAACCGGAGATGGCGGCCGTTCCGTTGCCGTTGTCCTTGAAGGTGACCCCGGTGGGGAGGGTGCCCGTCTCGGTCAGTGCCGCCGTCGGGTAGGCGGTGGTGCTGACCGAGAACGTGAACGCAGTCGCGGCCGTCTCGGTCGCAGTGGCCGGGCTGGTGATAGTCGGCACCTGGCTCACCGTGAGAACGAACGACTGGCTCGTCTTTCCGGCTGAGTTGGTGGCGAAGAAGTTGATGTCGTAGGTGCCGCTATCGGTGGCCGCCGGCGTCCCGGAGATAGTGGCACTGCCGGCGGCTCCGGCGGTGAAGGTGATGCCCGCGGGCAGGGTGCCGCCCTCGGTGATCGTCGGGGCGGTGGTGCCGGTGGCCGTCACCGCGAACGATCCCGCCACGCCGGTGGTGAAGGTAGTCGAAGCCGCACTGGTGATGGCGAGGGACCCGCTGATCACGGTCAGGGTGAAGGCCTGGGTAGACGATCCGTTGGCATTGATCGCTTTGATCGACAAGGGATACGCCCCCACGCTGGCCGAGGTGAGAGTTCCGGTCACCGTGGCTGTGCCGTTGCCGTTGTCCTTGAAGGTCACTCCTGAGGGAAGGGTCCCGGACTCGGTCAGGGCCGGGCTGGGATTGCCGGAGGTGGTGACAGTGAAGGACGCCGGCTGGCCGACAGTGAAGGTCGTCGAGGTCGCGCTGGTGATGGTCGGCGCCGCCGCGATGTTCAGCGTGAAGGCCTGGGTGGTGGTGCCGGTGCCGTTGACGGCGGTGATGGTGAGCGGGTAGGCGCCGCCGGCCGTGGCCGTGCCGGCCAGGGTGGCGGTGCCGTTGCCGTTGTTGACGAAGGTGACCCCGGCGGGCAGGGCCCCGGTCTCACCCAAAGCGGGGGCGGGGTAGCCGGTGGTGGTCACGGTGAAGGTGCCGGCCACCCCGGGGGCGAACGAGGTCGAGGTGGCGCTGGTGATGGCCGGGGCCTGGCCCACGACGACGGTCAGGGTCTGGGTGGCGTTGGGGAGGTTGCCGTTGGCCGCGGTGACGGCCAGGGTGGTGGTGCCGGTGGCCGTCGGGGTCCCC
>JBEKOI010000166.1:0-8902 GCA_049521915.1 Acidimicrobiales bacterium
GAACCCGTGTTCTCTGGCCACGGGTACTCTCCGGCGATCACCAAGGTTCTCATCGGGTTCTCATCGGCGTCCCTCAGATCGGCGCCGCGCCGGTTCGACGAGCGACGCTGCCGGTGCTGGTCTTGCCGGCCGGAATCCGACGATGCTAGTGGCAAAGGCCAAAGCGATCCGGCTGGTAGGGTCTCGGCGCCGGGTGGGCCGGCAACGGCAGGGGGCCCGCAGATGACGGAGCAATGACGGAACGCACAATCGTGCCGATTACCGAGCGGACGATACCGGACCCGCCCCTCGTGCTGCACGTCATTCCGACCACCTTGGCCCGTGGCGCCCAGCTCGAAGCCAGGGCCCTGGCCGACGAGCTCGACACGCCGGGCCTCCGCCTCCATCGCGTGCTCAGTCTCTTCGAGGGACCGCCGGAGGTGGCCGCCGATTTCTCCCTCGGGCACCGGGACCGAGGCACACCGGGCGTCGGGTTCGCACTCGGGCTCGTGAGCCGGCTCCGTTCCACGTTCGGCCGCCTCGATCCGGCCGTCGTCGTGGCGCACGGCGGCGAGCCGCTCAAGTACGCGGTGCCGGCCATGGTCGGGCACCACCGCCCGCTGCTCTACTACGCAATCGGCACCTACTCCGGTGCGGACCGCCGGATCCAGCTCGAGCTGTGGAGACGGCTGACGGCGAAGGCCGACGCGGTGGCCGCAGAGGGCGAAGAGGTCCTCGAAGAGTGCCGCAGCCGGTTCGGCGTTCCGTCGCCCCGGCTGACACTGGCTCCCAACGGACGCGATCCTGAGGTGTTCCATCCTCCGAGCGAGCAACGCGCCACCGATCCTCCGCTCGTGCTCTTCGTCGGAGCGCTTACCAGTGGCAAACGACCGGATCGGTTCATCGAGGTGGTGGCACGGCTCCGGGCGGATGGGCTGCAGCTTCGGGCGGAGCTCATCGGCGACGGCCCCCGGCGCGACCTGGTGACCGGACCGGCGAAGGCGGCCGGGGTCGAGTTGCGCGGGTCGCGTCCCGACATCGCCGAACAGATGCGGCGCGCCGACGTAGTGGTGTTCTGCAGCAGACCGGCCGGTGAGGGGATGCCGGGCGTGCTCATCGAGGCCGGCATGAGCGGCCTGCCCGTGGTGGCCACCTCCGTGCCCGGTGTGACGTCGATCGTGAAGGACGGAGAGACGGGCCTCGTCGTCCCGGTCGACGATGTCCCGGCCATGGTGGCCGCCACCACCAGGCTGGTTGTCGACCCGGAGCTACGACGGAGGATGGGAGAAGCGGCCAGAGCCCGGTGCACGGAGCACTTCAGCCTGGCCGCAGTGGCCTCACGCTGGCTGGCCATCCTCCAGCCGCTCGTCGACGCGGGCCGTGACCGCCGGCCACCGAGATGACCGGGGCCACCTGTCGTGACCAGCCCGGAGGAGCGGAAGGACCCGGGCTCTGCTATAGCCTCCGAAAAATGACGAATACGGAACCAGCCCGATGACGACCGTGCGATCACCCAAGCGGCGGCTCCCCCGCCCGGTCCGCAATGGTCTGGCCGACCCACGGGGCCGGGGCCAGTGGGCCATGCTGTATGCGTCGTCGGCGCTGAGCGCGCGACGGAACCCGAGCTTCTCCGATCTGGAGAACTTCTGCTTCTTCATCGGCTATTCGCGCAGCGGGCACACCCTGATCGGGACCGCGCTGAACGCCCATCCCGAGGTCGTCATCTCGCACGAGCTCGATGCCGTCCGCTACGTCCGGCACGGATTTCGCCGGGCACAGCTCTTCTCGCTGATCCTGCAGCGCGACCAACACTTCGGCACCATGGGCCGGACCTGGTCGGGCTACACCTACGACATACCCGACCAGTTCCAGGGGCGCTACGTGCGCCTGCGGGTGATCGGTGACAAACGGGCGAGGTCGTCCGCGCTGCAGATCGCCGGGCAGCCCCAATTGCTGGACCGTCTCCGGCGGGAGGTGTGCGTCCCCATCAAGGTGCTGCACGTGACCCGCAATCCGTTCGACAACATCGCCACCGAGGCTCGCCGGCACAAGATGTCCCTGACCGACGCCACCTCCTGGTACGAGCAGATCTGCGATGCAGTGGGCCGGGTCCGGCCGCTCCTCGAGCCCTCCGAGCTGCTGGACGTGCACTACGAGGCATTCGCCGCCGACCCGCGAGGATCGTTGGCCGAGATCTGCCGGTTCATCGACGTCGAACCCGGAGCCTCGTACCTCGATGCCTGCGCCGCCATCGTCTGGCCCAGCACCAACCGGACCCGCGACGCGATCACCTGGTCCCCGGCCGAACGACGCGGGGTCGAACGCCTCATCGAGAAGTTCGACGTGCTGGGCTCCTACACCTTCGAGGGCTAGCGCTTCGGCCGCCTGTTCGGGAAGACCGAACGGGCGCTTCGTGGGGTCGCTCCTATGGAGACGCCGCGTCGCCTCGGGGAGCGTCAATCCTCGGACGGCGTGACGGTGGCGCCTTGCTCGCTCAACCTCCTCGTCGAGAATGCCCAGGCAGCCCTCGGATCGATCTTCTTCAGTCTGAGCGCGTGCTTCTCCACGAGATGCCAGCTGACGACGGCAAAGGCCATGGCGCCGGCGATACTCGACAGGGTAAAGACCGCGTATCCCCAATGCTGTACGCCCCAGATCCCGAGAAGCTGCTGGACGGGCCAGCCATAGATGTACACGCCATAGGAGTAGTCGTTGCGCGCCCCGATCTTCTGGAACAGAGACGGAAGGTGGATGCCCAGCCAGAGAAGCGGATACGCCAGGGCTGGCGCCATCACGCTGGTTGCGCCGGGGAGGTAGTGGTTGAAGCGGGTCATCTCTTGACCGAAGAACGGCAGCCATGCCCCCGCTGCGAACACGGCCAGGAAGCCCAAGGCGAGCCAGCCGGAGTCCCACACCTTGTCGCGATAGAGGTAGAGGACGGCTCCGGCCAGAAACACCGGAGTGAGGGTGACAACTCCGAAGAGGAAGACCGGAGTGAGGATGAACGGCCCGAAGGAGTAGGGCACCTTGTTTGCCGGTCCACCCCACGCGATCGCCACCTCGAGAAGCCACATGCCGCATGCGAGCGCCACCACGACGCCGCGCCGGCGGAGAAGTCCCAGGCCGGCCAAGCCGGCAAGAATCGCGTAGCAGAACACCTCGGGAAGGAGGGTCCACACCGAGTTATTCCAGAAGTAGGGAACCGGGCCGCCGAGGGGTGTCGGTCCGATGTTGACCTGGTTCATTGCCAGGAGCCAATCGTGATACAGGTAGAGGAACGGGCCGGAACGGGGAAGGGAGTAGTAGCAGGAGAGGACGGTGCAGGTGGCCCGGTGGTGTTCATGACTCCAGGCAAGCGCCCCGATGAGGAACGCCGTCACGATGAGGCAGACCCAGTAGCCGGGCATGATGCGCAGGAATCGCTGCCAGAGGTAGCGCCCGACACGGTTGTTGGTGGCTGAACCGGCGATGAGAAACCCGCTGAGGCAGAAGAAGCCGAAGAGGGAGGGGAGGGCGAGCGTGGTGCGCCCGAAGATCCACTCGTTACCGAAGCCGCCGAGCGTGATGCCGTGCGAGATGATCACCGTCAGGCACATCGCCAGCCGGAGAAAGTTCAGGCTGTTTCGCCGCGGGGAGAAGGACTCTCCAATGGTGAGCCGACGTGGAGAACCAGGGGTGGGTGACGGATCTGAGGCTTCGTCGCGAGTCAACCAGTACCCCCCCACGCCACCTTTTCGGGCCGTTTCACCCGGCCGCTGCCCAGTCCCAAAGCTTCATCGAGGATCCACCGGCTTGTCAACCAGGGCCAATGAGTCTGGACGGCGCCGGACTCCTTCTCTCCGAGTTCTCCTCTCGCCGCCCAGCCGCCGGGATCGAATCCGGGAGAGGATCAGGATCGCGGCCAAGCCGATGACGCTGCAGGCGGCCAGGACGATTCCGATGGTGAAGGTGGTCGGCCAATATCGGAGCTCCACATGATGCCGACCGGCCGGCACTCGAAGCTCCAGCATCACGCCTGCGAACCGACGGAGCCCGACGGGCTTGCCGTCAACGGTTGCCTGCCAACCCGGTACGTCGGAGAGTCTCAGGCGGAGGACACTCGGAGTGGTGGTGGTGGTGACCATGCTCCAGGTGTTCGGGCTCGGATGAGCCACTCTGACGGGTGCGCCAAGCGCATCGTTGGCGGGCAACGACCCATTCGGTCGCACGGCGACGAGTGTGGCCGCTGCGGCACGCGGCACTCGGTACAGATCCTGATTCCCTATCCTGCGTTCGAAGACAGAGCCCCGAGGGCCGCGGATCCGGGTCGGCTCGAGCAGATAGCTGATGCCGTAGAGTCGGGCCGCTTGCGAAGTCGTGATCGCCGGGCTGAATATGTCCTCGTACTCGGCCGGCACGGACGCCCGCGCCTGGTCCAGCGAAAAGTACGCATGGGGCGTCATGGGGTCGTACGCGGCGAACTCCTGAACGCCATAGAGAAGGTTGGCATTTGTCAGGATTCCCGCCCCCAAAGAGAACGTGGGAGTACCTCCAAAACCAACGATCGCATTGCCGACGGTCCGCTTCAGGGCTATGACCTCCGGGGACGAGGTCGGATAGTGGGAGCTGGATGACAGGAGGGGGGCACCCGAAGCGACGAGGAACGCTGTCTCGACGAGTAGGAGCAGCGATCCGGCGACGGCCCCGGCGCCGACAGCCGGCGAGACCTTGCGGGTCCGAGTGCGCGTGGACAGTTTCGACAGCGCCCCTACAACGACCAGCCCGGCCAGCACCGAGACGGTGGGCCAGATGAAGCTGTGTGAGCGGATGACGACCTGCGATGGAGTGAGGCCTCGTCTGGCCACGAGCCAGATGATCCCGAGCACCACCGCCGACGCCCCGAATCCGATGCCGAGCACACGCCTGACGCTCCGCTCCTTGTGGGACTTGACCACGATGTCCATCCCAATGCCGGACAGAACGGCGACGGCAAGAACCATGGGTGTCATGGCGAAAATCCAATAGATACGAGCCACGGAGTTGTCCAGGACGGACACGAGGGGGGGAACGAACACCAGCAGCCCCATGACCACCGCTACCAAAGCAAGAGCGCGCACCTCCGGTCGCCTCCAGCGCAGGACGAGCGCCGTTGCCGACAGCACGAGCACGATCACCCCGACATAGACGCAGGTCGCCTCGTAGGTGGACAGCCCGAACCATTGGCTGTGCAACACGGGCAGGCCGTCGAATCCCTGGAAGATGAGGTGGACCACCTCCTTCGGAGGCAGGCCCTTCGGCAACAGGGACGGACCGACGACGGTGCGGTTGGACCCCTTGGCAAGTTGAACACCCGGCAGAATGAGCGGCGCAGCGAGGGCCGTGCCCGCGAGCACCGAAAGCCCCAAGTCGGTGGCAGGCCGGACGATCGGGCCAGAGCCTCCGAGTGCGCGTACCCGGAACAGGAGCATCGCCAACGCGAAGACGGCCGCCGAAAGTGCGAGCAGCAGAGCACCCTCGGGGTCGCCCGCATAGATGGCGAACGCCGTGACTGCGGCGAGAAGCACGATCGCAGGAGCCCTCTTCTCGCTCCGCAGGACCAGGACGGCGGCGGCGAAGAGCCAGCCTCCCCAGGACATCACCGAGGACAACGGCCACCCGAGGTACCCGATGAATGGTCCGCTCAGCGAGAAGACGACCGCTGCCGTCGTGCTACCCAGCGTCCCCAGGCGAAGGACCTTCCCGAGCACGTAGACGCCGGTGCCCGCGATCACGCCGGTGACGACGAGTTGGGCTGTGTACGCGAGCCGGACGGGGAACAGGTATCCGATCAAGACGGGAGCGCTCAGCGGAGCCGACTCCCAGTTGAACGCGAGGGGCATCCCCAGCGAGCTGTAGGGGTTCCAGAGGGGAAGGTGACCTTGATGGACTTGGGTCCACACCAGACTTGTCCAGGGGATGAAGAGCCGAATCTGGTCGAGAAGCGTCGGGTTGTGGCCCTTGGCGTTCGGGACCTTGTTGAGCCCGACGTTCTGAAGGATGTCGTATGGCCCGAGCGAGGTCCCGTGGGCCAGCGCGGGCACCAGCACCAGCACCCCGGCGACGACGACCCAACCCATCCCCAGGATGTCGAAGATGCCCCACTGCCCGCCAGGCAGCCCGGTGGCATGTTCCTGCGGGACGGTGTCATGTTCCGGCGGGACGGCTTGGAGATCAGCCTCGCTTGGTGTGGACACTCGATAACTCAAAGGAAGACGTGCGGTTCAGGAATCAGGAGAACCGCCTGAAGCTGATCGAAGGTGACATGGGTCCCGATCGTCGGCGAGAGCGTCGGCATGAGCATCGTCCTCCCCAGGCCCGTGTTCTGATGCATGCTACGACTGATTCAGACGAGAACCGTGTCTCGATCCTGACCGGTGTCTCGATCCTGACCGCTGTCTCGTGCGGGCCGCTTCCCGAGGGGCCGCGTCGCCGACCCCGAGTCCGGGTGCTCGGATTGCGATCCCTCACCGTCGAAGCGGTACCGGAGCGCCCGGTCGCTGCCGACGCCTCGCCTCCTCGTTGGCCCGTCGTATCTGCAGCCGGGCCTTCCGCCGCAACTCCCAGAGGTAGCGCGGCGGTGACCCCTTCGGCGCTCGTGGGGTACACAGCAGAACCAGCAGGAACGGCAGCAACATGACCCGCTCGCGCTCGATGAGCCCCAGGTTTCCGAGGGCGGCGAAGGTGTAGATGAAGATGACGCTGTACACGGCACAGAGCATCAGGTACGGCCGGGCGAAGGCGGCCCGGGGCAGTATCCGCAGGTTGCGGAGGGACCTCAGAATGAGCACGATGATGATCGTGTTCTCGATGCCGGCCACCCGCTGGGCATTCCCGTGGGCCTTGAAGATCAAGGGATTGAACAGGACCTCGTAGGCGTCGCGGGGCCAGGTGATCGGATCGGTCGAGTACGGGATGCCGCTGCTGCCGAAGCCGGTGCCGACGCCCTGGTTGTTCTGATGGGTCTGGTTGAGCGAAAGGGTCCCGCCGCCGCCCCGCAGGTAGTGCAGGGTCACGTAGACCGAGATGAACAGGAGGCCTGACAGGACCACGAGGCTGAAGAAACGCCGCAGTCCGCCGAGGTTCTGCCGCGCTCCTGCCGTGGGGAGCATCATGGCCACGGCGAAACCGCTCAGCACCAACAGGAGCTCGTTGTGCCGGACGTAGTACCCGAGGGTGACACCGGGCACCAGCAAGATGAATCCGCCCCGTTGGCGGGCGAAGATCTTCGCGCCACCGTAGGCGACGAGCCCGAGTGACAGCATCATGATGGATTCCTTGCTCACGTCCGCGGTCCAGAAGATCAGGGAGGGGAGGAAGAACAGCATCAGTGCGTACCGACGGTGGTCGGCGCCGGCGAACGTGAGCGTGAACGCCCGGTAGAAGAGGACGCACCCGACCCACGACAGCCAGCTGAAGACCAGGAACGTGGCCGTCAGGTTGACCCCCACGATGGCCATCACGATCCCCGTGGCGATGCTGACCGAACCGTCGTTGACGATCTGGCGCAGGTTGGCCCCGGCCAGCGTGAAATCGAACCGGTGGAAGTTGGGGGCCAGGATGGCACCCTGGTGGGTGTACCGGGTCCAGTCGGCGATCCCTCCGTAGACATGCTCGACGACGAAGATCTGTGTGGGCGCAGCGATGAGGTGGAGGACGAGGCCGATGGTCATGATCCTGACCAACCACTGGTTGTTCTCGGCGAACGCCACCCGCTTGATGATGAGCCGACCGAGCCCGAAGAGGACCCCGGCCACGAGGACGGCGATGAACGGGTTGGTGGGTATCTCCGTGGCGAAGGTCATCATCGGCTCGCCGGCGTCGGCGTCAGGCCGGGGAGTGGTCCGGGGCCCCGGATGACCCCATCGTGGCACCGACCGGCTCCCGCCCGAGGCCCACTCCAGTGGTCAGCTCGAGCTGGCTCTGGGGCGTCAGCTGACGGGGATCGCGGTACTGCAGCCTGACGTTGGTCAGCACCACACCGAGCACCGGGGCCGCCATGCGCCGGAGGAGATCCCCGGACCGACGGGCCTCGGTGAAGGTGGTCGTGCCACACTCCCCCACCACCAGGACCACGTCGACCATTTGGGAGAGCGCCTCCACGTGGTGGACGGCGAGCAACGGCGGCGCTTCGATGATGATGACGTCCGACACGGCCCGCGTCGCCTGCATGACGGCCGGCATCCGGAGCACCAGCTGGCCGCTGTTCTCGATGAAGTGGCGCAGATCCAGCCGGAACACCCGGTCGACCCACGACGCCTCCAATCGGGCCTCGACGTCCTCGGGTGTGATCTGACCGGACAGGGTGCGCCCGCTGCCCCGGATGGGGCCGGCACCGAGCTCCCCTGTTCCGAGGACCACGACCCGTTCACCGGCCTCGGCATAGGCGGCGGCCAGATTGGCGGCCACCTGGGGCCGGGTGGACTCGGTGCTGGGCGACACCACCATCAGCACCTTGCGGGAGACCGGGGTCGGGAGCCCCATCGGCGCAGCGTCGCTTTCGATGGCCGACGTGCCCCCGCCGGCTGCACCGGCGGTACCGGCCGCACCGGCCGCACCGGCCGCACCGACGGGTTGTTGGGCCGCACCGCCATCGATGAGGAACTGGCCGAAGTCGTCCGTCGGGGCCACCCCTGAGGCCAGTGCCTCGAAGAGCACCGACATGCGCAACATCCGGTAGGCCTCGGACGTGGCGGACACGGGGTCGTTGACCACGTCCACGCTCAGACTTCGTCGACCGATCGCACTCAACGTGGTCGGGATCTCCACGATAACCGGGTAACCGAAAGTCGCCTCCGCCCTCGCCGAGGTCCGGAGGCGCTTGCTCAGGAGCTCGCGCATCAACACGATGGCCGCGGCCAGAAACACGCCAGCACCCAGGCCGATCCGTGCCCGCACCTTCCTGCTC